>JBKJKH010000561.1:0-5764 GCA_046597595.1 Gemmatimonadaceae bacterium | reverse complement strand
TACCGGCTTCACCAGCGTGACGTCATCGAAGATCAGTTGCTGCGAATACAGCGTGCGAATCCGGTACCGCGCGCTCGCGCGCTCCACGCGCAGAAACGGCACGCCAAGCGTGTCCAGGATCTCGAGACCGTCGAACGTCGCGCCGGTAAGCAGGTTGCCTGTAATGCGCCCGATCTTCACCGTCCCGTGCGTCTTCTTCCCGATGAGGCTCACGAGTTGTCGCCGCGCCTTCTCGTGTCCCCACTCCGTGCGCGCGAGCACGCCAACCAGGCCAATCGCGACAAGGACGATCGCCGCAATCACCCCGAAGAGAAGCCCGACGCGCTGCCGTGCCGCCATCAGAAGGCCTGCCCGATGGAGAAATGCAGCGTGAGCTGGTCGAAGAAACGGCGGACGTTGAACGCCTGCGGTGTCGGAAACACGCGCTCTTGCCTGAGCTCAACGATGCGCAGCGTCGGTTTCACTCCAGAGCTGTCCATCGCCTGCGTCACGACGGGCAGGGATTCGGAGAGCCGCGGATTGTAGCCGACATCGAGCCGGATCGGCCCGACCGCCGTGTAGTAGCGAATGCCCGCACCTGGCGTGATCGCCGCGGCGGACCGGCTCGCGCGCAACGAGCCTTCACCGAGAATGGCGCCATCGACAAACGCCGCGCCCGCAAGCTTTCGCGTGAACATCGGGAACCGGAACTCGACGCTCCCTTCAGCCAGCACGCTGCCCCCGCTCGGACGCGGGATGAAGTCGCTGTCGCTGAGCCGGGGATCGTTCACGCCACTGCAGGACGCGATCGCCGCAAAGGTGATATCGCAGCCCACACGCGCCGCGAGGAGACTCGGGCGAATCGTGAGGACCTTCGGGCCGAGCAGGTTCTCGCCGAAGCCGCGCACCGATTGAGATCCCCCGGCGTAGAAGCGCTTCCGGGGATGCAGGATGTCGGTATCGATGCCGGTGCCGCCCACTCCGATGGCGACGCCCGTGCTGCTCAGCGCCTTCACCCATCCGGCGCGCACATGCGCAGACAGCACCCGACGGAGGCCGAGGTTCTTGTAAACGGCGCCGTCAACGAACGCGCGATTGTACCGGAAGTCGCTCGCAGTGAATGTGGACGCGTGCTCGATGTCCGCCTTCACCGAAAAGCCCGTGCTCGGATCGATGGGATCGTCGAAGGTCGCAATGGTCGTCGTGATGGCGAATGGGGAGAGGCGCTGCCGGTCGCGCAACGCGCCGATTGTCTCCAGTACGCATACCCCATAGTTGACGCAGAAGTACACGTCGCCCGCTTCCACACGCGTGAGCTCGAAGCGATACAGAGCGGTGACTGGCGCGTGCGGCGCGACGAGACGCGTAAACGTGGCGCTGGTGCCGAAGCCGCGGTCCACGTAGACGCGCGGCGCGCTTCGACGATGGCCAAACACTGAAATACCGGCGGTGTTGCTCGGAGATCCGAGATAGCGCTGGCGAAACTCGGCGCTGGCGAGCCAGGTCGGGGCGAGAAACGGCGCGCGTTCCTCCGGCGTCGCACTGGCAAGGCCTTCCTTGCGGAAGGGGAAGCTGCCAAACAAACTGCTCGCGAGCAGGTTGCCGGCGCCGGCATTCACATCAAGACGCTGGCCGCTTCGGAAGAGATTGAAATGAGAGAATCGGCTGTCGACCTGGCCGTATTCAACGGTCGTGAACCCCGCGCTGATGCGCGCGAGGCGCGGTGGCGTCTCGGCGACGGTGAGCTCTATCGACTTGACGCTGTCGCCCTGTGGCGGGATGAGAATCGCGGTTCGGCGAAAGAGGCCGGACTCGAACAGCGCGCGCTGGCTCTCGATCACGTCCTGCCGGCGATAGGGCCCGCCTTCGCGCAGCCGGATGATGCGACGGATCAGGCGCTCCGAGACCTCGTCGTTGCCCTTGATGCGGATGGAGCCTACCGTTGCGAACCAGCGCGGATCGATCGTGATCTCGATGTCGGCGAGACGCGCGACCGTGTCGATGACGACGTTGGTATCGATGATCGCGTCGGCGTAGCCCTTGTCCCAGTACGCGTTCGTCAGGTTGACGACAGTGGTGTCGAGCCGGAGGACATTCAGCGGGTAGCCCGGCTTGAGCCGCGCGAGGCGGCGTGCCGTGCGCTTCGAGATGATCGAGTCGTGCCGGATATCGATCGTGCGGACTTTCGTCGGCTTGCCTTCCTTGATATTGAAGGCGATGCGGACCTTGTCGTTCCCGCGGCGCGTGACGGTGGTGTCGACCGTCGTCTCGCGGAAGCCACGCTTCCAGTAGAACACGCGAATGCGCAGGAGGTCGCGCGCGAATTCGGTGCGGTCGAGATACTCGCGCTGGAAAACGAGGCGGTACTTCGTGAGCAGGCAGATCGGCTTGAAAACGATGCTCCGGCAGTGCGACCCCTTGGTCGATATGCTCTGGCGCAATTCGTCCTTGTCAGCCTCGTGCACGCCATTGAGCACGAGACGCTCGACCTCCGGCCGGTCGGACGGTTCGGCTTGGGATCGAGCGACTGTGGGGATGGCGAACACGGCTGTAAGGAAGACAGCCGAAATAGTCGTGCGCATAGCAGGGGCTGATAGGGCAAAGGCGGGGCCAAGGCCCTCGCCGCCTGCCCTCAGAGACCTGAAAGCAGGGTGTCGTTCCCCGGTGTACCCGCAATCCGCTTTATCAGCCATTCCATCGCGGCGGTCGGTGGCATCTGGTGCAGGCCGCGGCGGAGCAGAAATACCTGGTCGAGCTGCTCGGGCTTGAAAAGCTTGTCCTCGCGCCGGGTGCCGCTGGTCGTGATGTCGATGGCGGGGAAGACCCGCTTCTCCGCGAGCGAGCGATCGAGCTTGATCTCGCAGTTGCCGGTGCCCTTGAACTCCTCGAAGATCACGTCATCCATCCGCGAGCCGGTTTCGACGAGTGCGGTGGCGATGATGGTGAGGGAGCCACCGCCAGCGGACGGCGCGACGGAACGCGCGGATCCGAAGAACGCCTTTGGTTTGGCCATCGCGGTTGCATCAAGCCCACCAGAGAGCGTGCGTCCGGTTCCGCGCTCGACAGTGTTGTACGAGCGACCCATGCGGGTGATGGAGTCGAGCACGATGACAACATCACGGCCCATCTCGACCAGACGGCGCGCCCGTTCGAGGACCATCTCGGCGACCTGCGTATGGCGCTCGGCAGGCATGTCGAAGCTGGACGCGACGACCTCACCGACGCCCCACGATATCGCCTCGCTCACTTCCTCCGGGCGTTCGTCGACGAGGAGAATGAGCAGGACCGCATCGGGGTGATTGATCGCGATGCCTTCCGTGATTGCATGGAGGAGCATCGTCTTGCCGGCGCGCGCGGGTGCCACGATCAGCGCACGCTGTCCGTAGCCGATCGGTGCGATCAAGTCGATCGCCCGGCGTGTGAGTTCGGGCCCGGTCTTCGCTGGCCGCCCCGTCTCGAGCGTGAGCTTCTTCTCCGGGTACGTTGCGGTGAGCGAACTGAAATCGGGGCGACGTGTGGCCAGCTGCGGATCGACTTCGTTGATCTCGCTGATCTCTGAAACCACTGCGCGTCCGCGCGGGTCGCGACCGACCATGGCCTTCAGAGAGTCGCCCCGGCGGAGCGCGTACTGCTTCACGAGGTTGGGCGGTATGAATGCATCGCCAGGCTGCGGGAGGTAGCTCGCTTCACCGCGGCGAATGAACCCCCCTTCGCGTGCGACATCAAACCAGCCGGCGGTCTCGCCTTCAGCGACCAGGATTACCGGTGCCTGTGGCTGCTGCGGCGCGTCCGGCCGTCGGCCTCGCCCACGGTTGCGACGTCCGCGTCCTTGTCCCTGACCTTGTCCCTGACCCTGGCCCTGGCCCTGGCCTTGGCCGCGGAAGTTGTCGTTGCGATTGCCCCCCCCGCCCCCGCCCCCGCCGCCGTGGTCACGATTGAAATCGCGGTTGCCACGGTTGTCGCGGTTGTCGCCGCGGTTTTCGCCGCGATCACGCCAGCGCGGGTTGTGTGACTGTCGCTGCTGCGGCGGAGAGCCGCCGTCATCCGACTGATTGCCGTTGGTGGGCTGAGGGGTGGTGTGGACATCGGCCGGTGTGCTGTCGGAAGCGGCCGGATGCTGCGGTGCAGCGGAAGACGATCCCCCGTTCTCGTCGCCGTCGAAATCATTCGCGTCGGAACGCTGCGGGCGCGAGTCCTCCGATTGGGCGCCGGCCTCACCTGGCGCGCTGGCGTCGTCGCGATACGGATTTACATCGGCGTCTGCGCCAGCGCGATTGGGCGGACGGGTGCCGCGACCCCGGCGGGGGCGGCGAGGACGGTCGTTCATGCAGCGAAGGTGAAGTGAGGGATGAGATCCGCGCGCGTCGCGCGGCAGGCGAGCGCTTTCACGCGCTTCGCGAAGTAATGGGCAACAGTGTCACTCGTGCTTGTTATCGTGCTTGTCACTCGTCTTGCAGGCGACCATCCGGCGCATGCGCCAATGACGCGGCGCGGACGAGCGATTAGACAGTCATGTAGTTCTGAGACGGGGCTTACCCGGACGGAAACGCGAGCGGAGCGCAGTGTCGGCCGGAGCGCGGACCACTCACGGGCCTCGGGCGACTCGGTGCTCTGCGCGGTGATCGGTGGCGCAACGGCTCACCGACAACTCGTTTCCGCGCGTACAACGGCCTGGACCAGACTTCAGCCAGGCGGCAGGAGAAAGTATGTGGAGGCGCCGCTGATCGCGCAAGAGAGGAAAGCGAAAGAGAGGAAGCGAAAGAGAGGGAAGCGAAAACCGACCTTCGTCACATGGCAGGTGCCCCGGCCTGAATTAAGAGGGACCCTGGCTCTCTCAACTGCGCGGATCGCTGATCCCATCCAGGCTGCGCACCAGTTCGATCACCCGTCGCGTCTGTGTCACGATCCGCTCGACTGCCTGGCGATGCTCAGCCGGAAGCTCCTCGAATTCGAGCAGCTGTGCTTCCGCGAGGAGCGCGGTCAGGGGGTTGTTGATCGCGTGCTGGAGACCGAGGGCGATCTCGCCGGCAGCGAGGAGCCGGCGCGCGCGGCGCAGGGACGCGTGCGCGGGGTCGGTGCGGTGCGCGTCGAGATCCGCGAGGCCAGCCAGCGCGTCGGCCAGGGATTCTGCGACGTCGGCAGGACGAATGACACGAGCGGGCGCCCATTTCGCCAGATCGACCGACGCATCATTTACTTCGGCAATGAGTACTGCGCCGTTCATGAAACCGGACGCGCGCAACAGCCGCAAAACTTCGAGTGCGCTGCCGGGCGTCGGCTCGCACACTACGGCAATGTCGCCGCTCGCCGCGTCCTTGCCCATCGCTGGAGCGAGATCACCAGCGATCAGGCCGGGCAGCGTGAGCGCGAGCGTCTCGCGTACCAGGTCGGTGATCGTGCGATCTGCCCCGACACACACAACGCGCAACGGATAGTTTTCAGTCATGATGATCTCCGAGTCGCCAGCCGTCCCCCGCCGGGAAGACGACCTTCAGCGGGCGCTCGATGGCGCTGTCCAGAAGTATCGGGAGGATGGGGACGGACCTGAACTGCTGCGCGCCATTGACGTTCTCGCGCAGGGGCGAAGCGCCGATGATCTGGTGGCAGCAGTCGAACCTTACCGACAGATCCCCGAGATCGCCGGACCCGTTTACGAATATGTGGTCGCGGCACAGCCGGACAATGCGCGCGCGCTGGTGAGTCTCGCGAACGCGTACTGGCTCACGGGACGGGGACCGGAGGTCGTGGGCGAACTCGCGTCTCGTGCCATCGAAAGCGATCCATC
>JBKJKH010000519.1:0-4362 GCA_046597595.1 Gemmatimonadaceae bacterium | reverse complement strand
CTGGCAACACTTGGAGCGGTGGACGCGAACACGAGGACCGTGCAAGTAGGACCTGGTGTACTGCGGGACGACGTCGAGCGCTCCGCGAGGGCAGTCGGACTGCGCTTCCCCGTCGATCCATCGAGCGGCGCATTTTGCACTATTGGCGGCATGGTGGCGACCAACGCCGCCGGAGCGCACAGCCTGTTGCACGGCAGCACGCGCTCATGGGTGCGCTCGCTGGACTGCGTTTTCGACGATGGTACGCGCGCCACGGTCCGGCGCGGCGAAGCGCCTCCACGTGAGATTCACGCTATAGAGCGGTTCTCGAAACTCGCGGCGAAGCAGAGCGCCCCCGCAGCGCCAGCGGTGCGCAAAAGCTCTTCCGGCTATCACGCGGCCGAGCCCGATCTCGTCGACCTCCTCGTGGGAAGTGAAGGCACCCTCGCGGTGTTTGTCGGAATCGAGCTGATGCTCGCGACCGCGCCGGTGGCGACGAGTTCCCTGCTGGCGGCGTTCCCTACACTCGATGAAGCCGCGGCCGGCGCCGCTCTCGCACGAGAAGGCGGAGCGGCCGCATGCGAGTTGCTCGACCGGACATTCGTGGACATCGCGCGCGATGGCGGGGCGAGGGCCGCCGACGGAATCCCCGCGACCACGGAAGCGGTCCTGCTCGTCGAGATCGAGGCCAATTCCGCGGCCGCTGCGGCCGGCGCAGCGACGGCACTCGCGGAGCGGCTGGATCGCGCGGGCGCGTCGCTCACGTCGATCGCGCTCTCGGCCGAGGACGAACACCATCTCTGGTCGCTGCGGCACGCCGCGAGCCCCATCCTCGCGAAGCTCGATCCAGCGCTCAAGTCGATGCAGTTCATCGAGGACGGTGCGGTGCCTCCCGGCCGGTTGCCCGCGTACATCCTCGGCGTACGAGCGGCGCTCGACCGGGCCGGCGTGCGCGGCGTGATCTTTGGACACGCTGGCGATGCGCACATTCACGTGAATCCGCTCATCGATGTCGGCGTCCCCGACTGGCGCGCCCGGATGCAGCAGCTGTTCGAGGAGGTGTGCCAACTCACGCTGGCGCTTGGGGGCACCATGAGCGGGGAGCACGGGGACGGCCGGCTTCGCGCGCCGGTGCTCGGCGCTGTCCTGGGGGACGCCAGTGCGCTCTGGGTGACGGCGGTGAAGGACGCGTTCGATCCGCTGCGGATTCTCAATCCCGGCGTGAAGGAGCCGCTCGTCGGTCAACGCGCCATTGAGCAGGTGAAGTACGATCCAGACCTTGCGCCGCTGCCGCGGCGCGCGCGTCATGCGCTCGATGCGGTCGCGGAGCGCCGTGGGTACGCCGAGAGTCGGCTCGAGCTTCTCGACGCGGCGCCGGGCGATGACACGCAGTCCATCGCGCGCTCCGACCCGGCCGACTAGTTTTTCCGCACATGTTCTATACAGAGCCCGTCGTCACCGTCATCGCGCGCCCGAGCTTCGTCGAGCCCCCGCATCTCCCGGTTCAGTGGATCGGAGAAAGCTTCGATGGCGAGAGGCTCGCCGAGTTCGCCGGCCGCCTGTGTTACATGAGCCAGCGAAATCCCGCGAGTCGTACGACGCGGGACTACCTGGAGAACATCAAGAAGCAGGGGCATGGGAGCGTGCTCGAGCACGCGAATTACTCGCTGCTCCTCGAAGGCGTGAGCCGTTCGTTGACGCACGAGCTGATTCGTCATCGGGCCGGCTTCGCGTATTCGCAGCTGAGCCAGCGCTACGTGGACGAGTCCGAGGCGAACTTCGTCGTTCCCCCCGCGATGGTCGGTGAGGCGGCGCTGGAGGGTCCGTGGCGCGAGCAGATTGAAGGCGCCCAGCGCGCGTATGTCGCGCTGGTGGAGCAGTTGATGGAGCGTTACGGCTGGGTAGCGGACAAAGTCCACCGCCGGAAAATGGCGCGGGAGGCAGCGCGGAGCGTGTTGCCGAATGCCACGGAGACCAAGATCCTCGTGACGGGCAACTGTCGCGCTTGGCGCACCATGCTGGAGCTTCGGTCGAGTGAAGGGGCGGAACAGGAAATTCGCCGGCTCGCTGTTGTTGTGCTCCGGGTGTTGCAGACGGAGGCGCCCGGCTTCTTCGACGATTTCGAGATGTACATGGCTGAAGATCGCCGGGAAGCGGCGCGGGTGCGGTACCACAAGGTCTGACTCGCTGGTCAGCTCGCGCTGGTCAGCTCGCGCTGGTCGGTCGTTCCCCTTTCAGTTCGCGCAGCATCCCCCGGAGGCGTTCCTCATCCACGGGGTCGAAGAACTCTCGGTCCACGCGCTCTGCGACGATGACCGCTTCTCGCGCGAGCTTTCGGCCGCGGGCCGTCGCCTTGAGTTGACGCGCCCGGCTGTCGCTCGGGTTGGTGACACGGCGCACTAATCCCTTCTTCTCGAGTGCACGGACGATCTGCGATGTCATCATCGGATCGGCGTGCGTGTGGTGGGCGAGCCGTACCTGCGAGGTGGTGTCTCCCTCGCGCGTGAGCCACGCGACGCCCGTGAGCAGCAGGAATTGCGGGTGGGTGAGCCCGAGTTCTCCGAGGGCTGCGCGCTGTCGGCGCTGCCAGGCATTGGCGGCGATCCAGAGGAGAATGCCGTTGCTCTCGTCGGGAGCGGAGAACTGGGCGGGGAGTCGGCGGGCCATGGGAGAGAGACGAGTGACTGAGACGAGTGACTGACAGGGTGACTGACACGAGTGGGACTTTGATAAGTGCGCTTATTATATGCGCGCTTATTTATAATTTCCAGCCCTTTTTTGTTAAAAAGTCATTGCGCGAATAATTCGGCTTTCCTATCATTCTCCTCACCGCGGTTGGCACCTGACTTGCCCGTCAGAGTCGAGCGACAACACTCGGTCACATGAGCGCGCGGGGAGCGCATGACGCGAATCGGTCTCGCGTATAACCAGAAGCCGGACCCTGCTCCGGCCATTCGCGACGATGAAATGTCGCGCGGCGAGGAAAAGCTGCACTCCTCTCCCGGTGGCACCGCCACCCTCGCCCTCCTCGCTGCCCCCGCGACGCGGACCAGCGCCCGCCTCGTCGAATCCGACGCGACCTTCGAAACGACCCACTTCGACGGCATCGCCGGTGAGCCCGACGACGAATTCGCCGAATGGGATTCCGCCGAGACGATCAGCGCAGTCGAGCGCGCCCTCTCCGCCCTCGGTGACGTCGTGCGCCTCGAGGCATCCGACGATTTCCCGGAACGGTTGCGGGCAGAGCGCCCGGACATCGTCTTCAACATCGCCGAGGGACTGCGGGGACCGAATCGCGAGTCGCACATTCCGGCCATCTGCGAGTTCTACGGCGTTCCGTATACAGCGAGCGATCCCTTCACGCTTTCGCTCTGCCTGGACAAGGCACGCACGAAAGACGTACTCCGCGCCCGCGGCGTTCCCACGGCGGCGAGCGTGCTCGTCGAGAGCGTCCTCGACCTGGGCGACCTGCCACCCTTCCCGCTCTTTGCGAAGCCGGTGCATGAGGGCTCATCCAAGGGGATCACGGAGCGCAACTTCTGCCGCGACCAGCACGAACTCGCCGAGACCGTTTCCTTTCTGCTCGAGCGTTACGCCCAGCCCGTCATCATCGAGTCGTACCTCTCCGGCGCGGAGTTCACCTGCGCAGTGCTCGGCAACGGGCACGGTGCGCGTGTGCTGCCGATTGTCGCACTGAACTTCAGTTCGCTCCCCGAGGGCGCTCTCCCGATCTACGGCTTCGAAGCCAAGTGGGTGTGGGATCGTCCCGAGCGTCCGCTCGCGATCTTCGAATGCCCCGCGCCTGTCAGTGCGCCGCTTGCCCGTGAGATCGAGCGCGTGACGCTCGCCGCGTACCGGGCGCTCGGGTGCCGTGACTGGAGCCGCATCGATGTCCGCCTCGACGCCAAGGGCGCGCCGAACGTCGTCGAGGTAAATCCACTCCCCGGCATTCTCCCCGACCCTCAGGACAATTCGTGTTTTCCCAAGGCCGCGCGTGCGGCGGGGATCTCGTATGACCAGCTGATCCAAAGCTGCCTGCGCCTCGGCGCAGAGCGGCAGGGAATTCGTATATAGGCGAAAAACCGTGCAGATCCCTCGCTGCGCTCGGGATAACCGGGGCAGCAGCACCGCACGACCTGCTACAGCCATCCTTTCCGGGAAGCATGTGAAGGTAGCTCTACTATTTGATGGGATTTCCGCGCTTGGGCCTACGCCCGACCTGGCGATCCTCGCCACGGTCGAAGCCGTCGAGTCAGTACTCGAGGGCGACGGGCATACGGTCGTTCGCGTGCCGGTGAATCCCGACGCGCGCTGGATCGAGCGCCTGCGTCGCGCGCGCTTCGACCTCGCGTTCAATCTCTGCGAGTGTGTCGACGGCGTCGC
>JBKJKH010000054.1:0-4367 GCA_046597595.1 Gemmatimonadaceae bacterium | reverse complement strand
CTTCCTCAAGCGCAACGAGCACTGGACGAAGCTGTTCGACCGTTTCCTCGATGATCGTGATCGCGAAGGCGTGTGGCATCCGCACAAGGGAATGGCCATGCCGCGCACCACGAGCCCGTACGTGTTCCCGAGTTTTCCGCTCGAGACGCACGCGGAGGGCGATGAGCGCTGGAGTGACGTGACGTTCCGGCTGGGGCTGATCGCGCGTCTCGCCGGGAGACCGATCGAGGTCAAATAACACCGCCTCGGCTTCCCCCCGCGGCCTGGTTTCCCGCCGGGCTCGCGGGCTATCGCGTGTCGGATGTCGTGGTGGGTGCCGGACTGCGCCTGCGCGTCGTCGAGCGCGGTGACGTCAATGCGCCGCCCGTCCTGCTCCTGCACGGATGGGCGTGCACGGCGTACTCATTCGCCGAGCTGTTCGAGCCACTCGCGGCCGCCGGACATCGCGTCATCGCCATCGAGATGCCCGGCCACGGTCTCTCGGACAAGCCGCTGGACGAGCGTGTGTACACGGCGCTGGCGATGTGCGACGCGGTGGAGCAGGCGATGCAGTCACTCGGGCTCGCCCGCACCGACATCGTGGCGCATTCCATGGGAACGGCGATTGCGCTCGAGCTCGCACGCCGCATGCCCTCGATGGTTGGTCGCATGGTCCTGATTGCCCCGCTCGGCCTCGACCGCATTCGTGTAACGGCGATCGCCCATGTGGTTTCGCCAGGCATGATGTTGCGGCTGATGCCCGCAGTTGTTCCGCGCGCTGTGGTCAAGGCAGTGCTTCACGCGGTGTACGGAAGGCGACGCCCGCCGACCGAGCGCGATGTGGATGCGTACTGGGCTCCGAGCGCGTTCCCGGACTATGGGTTTGCGATGATCGCGCTGTTGCGCGAATTCGAGTGGTCCGCGTGGCCTGCAGCGCGTCTTGCCGCCATTGCCGCGCCGACACTGCTGTTGTGCGGTCAGCGCGACCGTCTCGTCAGGCACAACACGGTGGCGCGCAGTGCGCAGGCGATGCCGAACGCGCGGCTGCTGGTGCTGCCTGATGTGGGGCACGTGCCGCTGGCCGAGGCACCGGAGGAGTCCGTCCCGCCGGTCATTCAATTTCTGGCGTCGTGGACTGCAGGGGCGAAGTCACCATCGCAACGATGGTGACCTCGCGTGCAGGACTCACAGGTAGAACTTGCCGAACGACGCGCTAAACGCGCCAAGCGCACACGCGGAGGCAAGATCTCCCCAGCTGGACGCTTCGGCCACGATCATGCCGAGGATGCATCCGCCGATATCGGCCAGCGCGATCGACTGCCACTGGAACCTGAAGAGCGACTGCATGGCGGGAGGTGGCATGGCGCCGTTCGAAATCGCTTGCCAGTCGTACGCCGACGCCATTGCCACGGATGCGACTGCCGCCACGACATTCAGGTCGTCCTGCGGTAGCGAGGACGCGTTGACGAGCGCGGCCTCGACAATCGGCGAGAATGCGGCGGGGCTGCCGTTCGTCTGCTGAAGCGCCGCGTTCAATGCGTTGGTGTGAGCCAGATACTCGCCCGTGACGGCGCCGGTCATGGTGACTCCCGTTCCTGGCAGGAACAGCGACTGCGTCAGCGGCATTTCGCAGTTGTTCTGGCTGCGCATCAAGGCGCGCAGCATTGCCTCGCGTCCCGCGGGTGACCGTGTGGATCGCAACTCGGCATGCGCTCGCTCGGAGTATTTCCGAACAACTCGCGCCAACACGACGCATTGCTCTGCGCGGGACCTCCGCTGACGCGTCATCCCACCAATCTCCCGCATGCCCTGCGAATGGAGCTCCCCGATAATCGCGGTGCTGGTTTGTGCCTCGTGAACCTTCTGCCGCAACGCCAGGGGTGCATCCGCAACAGCAACCACCGCCGTGGGCTCGGAGGAACTCGAGCTGCCAGCGTCGCGCGAGGTGCAGCTCGCCATCCCACCGATCGTTGCCGCGAGAAGCCCCGTCGCCGCGACGCCACTACGTACCCATGTGTTCATGTGCCTATCCCCTCAAAGGAAGAAGTAAAGGAATTCCCGCGCGTCGCCTTGAACCGCGCCAGCGCGAATTGTGTGATGAGCGCGAATACGCCAACGGCCAGACACGCTGTGGTCAATTCGCGTGTTGACCATGGCACCAGCGTCCAGGGCGCGCTCAGCGTCCGAAGGTTCCAGCTGGCGTGGAGCGTGATCGCCGACCAGAGACCAGCGACCTCAATGCACGCTGCATAGACCAACCCGCAGGCGAGCAGTAGAGCGAGGTCGGCGACCACAGCTTCGGTGGAGAACCGCGTGATTGAATGGAGATGACACGCGGCGAAGGCGCCTTGCGACGACAGTGCCGCGCCCAGATGAACCGGTGCCGGCGCACCGATGCCAGCCCAGATGGTGCGCACTTGTTTCGGGAGGGCCACGCGGAACACGAGTTCCTCGGCGGTTGCTCCGATGAAGATGACAACCACCATCTGCGTCGGGAGCGCGACTCCGGCTGGAGCTGCCAGGACCAAAGCGCTCGTTGCAGTCATCGCCAGGAGCAGTTGCCTGGCGGTGGCGAGTGCGCCCCGACGGAATGCCGGCAGCGGTGCCCTCTCACAAAGGAACCACGAGCAGAGCAGTGCGAATACTGCCGGAGCAAGGAAGCTCCACCACGTGATTCCAAGTGCCGCCGACGCCGGGATGGTTGCACGGACCATTTCCATCACCAACCCGACTCCCAGGAAAAGCAGCAGAGTCTTCTGGACATGACCGTGGTGCATTGGAATGACCTACGCCCGAAACGAGAACAGGATGTACCCGAACAGCGCGCCGCCCAGAATTAGCGTCGCCGCCCGGATGGCCGCGCGGGCGTACATCCCTGTGTTTCTGGCATCAAACAGGATCATGGCCGCGGCCAACGCAAACGGTGCCGTGGTGATCGCAAGCGCTCTGCCCAGTGATGTCACGCCCATGGAGGAAAAGAGCTTCGCGGTCCCGAACGCCAGAATCAGTCCGAACACAATCGCGGCGACCGCGCCTCCCACGCCGCTTGTGAGCGACAGTGCGGTAGCTCGTGGGCGACCGGCGCCATCCGAGCCGCCGTTTGCACGCATGGATACCGCTCGGCCGAGAATCAGCACCACTCCCAGCGCCAAACCGGCCGCGACCATGGTACCAATGCTGGGCTCAAAGGGTTGCGACTGCATGGACCTCCCGTGCTGGAGTGAGTCTTCGATTCCGCGATTCGGTGCAACGAGCACAGCTTCCGAGCACCGCTTCCGACACCTGCCAGAGTCTACGCCCCCCGCGTCACCGTGCCGTCATCGATCTGCTGCTGTTCGAGCGGGCGGATGGAGCACGAGCACTAACTATCCCCGTTCTCCAATGCTTGCTACGTTTCGATCACGCCTATGAAACCAACGAAGTCACCTGCAAGAGCGAAACGGCCGTCGAAGGCCGCGAAGACGCCAAAGAAGAAGGTCAAGCATCCCGAAGCGGTGGGAGCCGAGGCTGTTGAAGTGGGCCTCGTACCGGTCGCGCTCATTGTGGCTGCGGATGCTGCGCCGCTCGAAATCCTGCCGACCCTTACGTTCGCCGATCTTGGGCTTTCCAGCGACCTGCTTGCCGCGGTTCGCGATGCCGGATACGAGCACCCGACCCCAATTCAGCGCGACGCGATTCCCGTCGTCCTGCAGGGCCGGGACATCATGGGGCTCGCACAGACCGGCACCGGAAAGACTGCCGCGTTCACGCTCCCGATTGTGGAGCGACTCCTTCAGGGACCGCGTCGCACGCGCGTGCTGATCCTGACACCGACGCGCGAATTGTGCGTGCAGGTGGAGGAGAGCTTTCGTAAATATTCGCGACACTCGCCGCTTGGCGTTCAAGCCGTATACGGCGGTGTGCCGCTCGATCCGCAGGAGCGCGCCCTCCGCGATGGTGTCGACGTCGTCGTCGCAACGCCGGGCCGCATGCTCGACCACCTGGAGCGCCGCAACGTCGACTTCGGTGATCTCGAGGTCCTGGTGCTGGACGAAGCGGACCGGATGCTCGACATGGGATTCGCGCCGCAGATCAATCGCATCGTCGCGCAGATCCCCGCGTATCGCCAGACACTCCTCTTCAGCGCGACCATGCCTCCCGAAGTCGAGGCGCTGGCCCGCAAGTATCTTCGTCGCCCCGTCGTCGTGCAGGTGGGACGCCGCTCGATGGCGGCGAACACAGTCACCCACGCGGTCTACCCGGTCGCGGGCAGCCGGAAGAGTGCGTTGCTGGTGGAATTGCTCACGTCGCACCAGATGGACCAGGTGCTGGTCTTCACGCGCACGAAACACGGCGCCGATCGCGTCGTGCAGCATCTCGAGAAATCGCAGATCGAGGCAACGGCGATG
>JBKJKH010000582.1:0-5323 GCA_046597595.1 Gemmatimonadaceae bacterium | reverse complement strand
GCCATCCGATCTTGAAACGTTCACAGAACGACAGGATCACCAGCTCAACGATCTTCTACATCAATTCGCCTTTGATGGTCGGAAGCTGATCGAGCTCGTGGGTCGTGAGCAATTGCGCTGTGCGCCAATGCTAAAGCACACCTGCTTTGCAGCCTCAAAGCTGCTTCCTGACGGGTCACTGGAAGACGCTGCGCTAACCCTCAAGGATATTTTCGGACGGCTGATACACTCGGATCGCTTCACGATTGACCGCACAAGAGTGCTTGGCACCGATGGCAACGAGACGGGTGGTGCATCCGCATGGGGTTTCGAGGTCGCTTCGGATCACGACAAGGACGGCAAGACGATCTTTGTGTTCATTGAGTTGTTGCTGGTGGACTATCTGGCCTTGGAGCGCGAAGTTCGCCGCGATATCTATGGAAACATCAAGCGGACTAAGTAGCGCTCAACAGCCGAACGTGCGTTGCACTTGGCCGCTAGACGGCGCTCACCTAGGATCGCATGGTCAGCCCTACGCGTATCGACACCCCACGCCTGGCGCTCCGCCCGCTGACGGTGGAGGACTTCGAGCCGTTTTACGCGCGCTTGGTCTGCAACCCGGTCGTGATGGCCTTCTATCACGCCTACGCGGAGCCGCTGACGGACGCTGAGCGGCGTGAGCGCGCCCAACGGGACTTCTTCGACCACTTCGCCGACGGCCTGGCGCGCTTCGGCTACGTCTGCTGGGCGATCACCGCCCGGGACCCGGTCGCCAGCGCGGCCGGCGCGCCGATCGCCGCCGGCGAGTTGCTCGGCTGGGCCGGGGTCGTCACGCCGGCACTCGCAGACCCGGCGCTCGGCCCCGAGCTAGCGTATATGCTCGCCCCAGCGCTTCAGGGGCGCGGGCTGGCGACGGAGGCGGCCGGCGCGGTGTTAATCGACGCGTATCCCCGCTATTGCCTCGCCGCCGTGCACGCAGTGGTCGACGCGCCTAACGGGGCGTCCCGCCGGGTGCTCGGGAAGCTCGGGTTCGCGGATCAAGGGCGGGTGCGGGTGTACGGCTCCGACGAGATGATCCTGTATACGCATGACCGAAACGGGGCGGCGGGACTGGGCGGCGCAGCGCCGTCCAACGGATTGTTGCAGCCGCCAGGCGAGCTACGGTAGCTCGCTGCGCTCGCATTTTGTATCTTCGCTCGCCGCTGAACACGGCGGTTGACCGCAACGACTTTGATTATGGAGGATGGTGTTGGACACTCCTCGCCCCTCGACAAGCCTCGATTGGTCAGCCCTGCTGTCTCCTCTCAGTGCGCCGAGAAAAGAGTTGTTGTCGTCCCATTCAGCCGCTTTCGCTTGGCACGTGGACGTGATGTTCGTGCCGTGGACTCTGCCCGAAGGCGATGCAGCCCCTTCACGCAAAGACACATACGGGTGGAAGCCCCAGATCACCCCGGAGTTTGAAACGCCCTCACGAAGTGTTGGCGAAGTGGAACTCGCTCAGCGGTTGCGCGCAGGTGACTACTCCGCATTCTGGATCGATTCGTTTGGCACGGCACCCTCGATCTGGCGTAGCTGGGCGCGTCTGCCTTCGGAGTTGCCACGCTGGGCCACGGAGCTCGACCGGGGTGTTCGACAACATGTGCTCATGAGGGACTATAAGACTGGCGGTCTGCCTGATGTTCTCGCAGTTCACCCGTCCAGCCACGAATATGTTTTCGTTGAGTACAAGGGTCCAAGTGCGGCCAATCCTCGTAAACAAGACGAGATCAGTTCGAAACAGGATGCATGGTATCGGGCCGCACTCGAGCTTGGATTGCTTTCAGAATACTCCTACCTTGTGGCCCGATGGGTTCCCAACGCTGATAGCGTGGCACGGCTGCAGACCCAAACGCTTTGGAAAAAGCCTCCCGGCCGCGCGCCTGCCGTCTAATGCATCGTTGCACGTGTCGAGCGATTATTGACGCCGCTTCGCGGCAATGGTCGTACCTCGCTCGCAACTGCACTCACACGTCATACCCCCAGCGGCATCAATACCTGACGAGATGTTTAGTACAATCGCGACGGTCACTGCACTTGGACCCACTGACGCCCGGGAACTGCACGAGCATGGCTTTGTTGTGCTTTCCGGTCCGATGGCGGCCGCGGAGTTGGATCGAGTCTCGATCGCCTACGACGAGATCGTCGCGTCAGCGAGCGTGGATGACGTCCATGCGGGCAATACGACAACGCGCGTCAACGACTTCGTGAACCGGGGCGATGAGTTTGATGCGCTATACGTCTTTGCGCCTCTGCTGGACGCGTGTACTCGCATCATCGGCCGCGATTTCAAGCTCAGCTCGATGCACGCGCGGACTCTGCGGCCGCACACCACAGCACAGGAGCTCCACGTCGATGTGCGACGCGATTCGCCGGATTGGCCGCTGGTCGGTTTCATTCTGATGATCGATGCGTTTCACTCCGACACCGGTGCGACCCGCTTCGTGCCGGGGACCCACGCAAAGGCGGAGGTGCCTGAAGGTGTCATGACCGACCGCCGGGCGGACTACGACGGTCAAGTACTGGCCACCGGACCAGCGGGCTCGCTGATCGTCTTCAATGGATCGACGTGGCATGGTCACACCGCTAACAAATCCGACGGAGCGCGACGTTCGGTACAGGGAGCCTTTATCCCCCGCGACGGCCATTCGGCCATTGATTTCTCTGGTCGCATGCGACCAGAGACTCGCGCACGACTCGGCCCAATCGCACGGCATGTTCTTGCCCTCTGAACCGTCGGTCAGGCGTCAGGGGCATGTTCCAATCGGATCGCGCGCGGGCGGTATGGCGAACGCTGAACCTGACGCGGCGCGAACACGGAGAGCACGCTCATGCGCCAGCCTCTCACTCGTAAGGGAGAGTATGTTTGCATGAACCTGCTGCGCTCGCTGGCGCTGGCATTTCTCCTTTCGTCTCCGATGTCTCGCGGGGCCTGCCAGCCTTCCTCAGGAAGTGTTGACGCGCCCGCGCTCCAACAGCTCCTGCGTGCCGCGGAGGCCGCGCACTCAGACGCCGTCGTCATCTGGAAGGATGGCCGAAAGGTCGGCGCGTGGTACTTCGGTAAAGCCCCAAAGCGTATCGAAGCGATGTCCGCAACGAAGTCCATCGTCAATCTCGCGATTGGCCGCCTGGTGACAACGGGTGCAATCCGGTCGATCGACGATCCCGTGTCAAGGTTCTATCCCGAATGGAAGCAAGGAAGAAAACAGGCGATCACAATCAGGCAGTTGCTTGACCATACGTCTGGAATGCAGAGCGATGGAAGTCAGGAGGTTGAGTCTAGCCCTGACGTCGTGCGGCTCGCGCTCGCGGCCGAGCTGACGGACGAACCGGGAAAGACATTCTACTACAACAACAAGGCGGTGAACCTTCTCGCCGGCGTCGTGCAGAAAGCATCCGGCAAGAAGATGGATGCGCTCGTGCGGAGCGACGTGTTCGGCCCGCTCGGGATCACGGACTTCGTATGGGTGCGAGACAGCACCGGGAACCCGTACTCGTACGCACGCCTGCAGATTCTTCCGGAGGACATGGCGAAGTTGGGCCAGCTCGTGCTGAATCGCGGACGCTGGAACGGAAAACAGCTGATCGCGCCCGAGTGGTTCGACGCCATCATGCGAGGCTCGGCCGCCGAGCCTCGCGCTGGGCTCCTTTGGTGGCTCATCCCGCAGCACACAACGTTCGTCATTGATGACGAGCGCATTCGTTCGCTAGCCTCCGCCGGAGCCGATTCGGCTTTCATCCGCAGGGCTATGAACGCGAGAGGGCGTTACGAATCGGCCGAGGCGTTCGAGAACGCGTTGCGCGCCGCATTCGGCGAAAAGTACTGGGAGCCGTACGGCGAAGCCCGTGCTCGCACCCGCATGAATCCGGAGCGTCGAGAGTACGACCGTATGATCGGTTATGAGGCGAATGGCTCGTTCGGGCAGTACATCGACATCTATCCCGACCAGCGGCTCGTCGCCGTGAGAATGATTTCCGTAACAGACCGTTTTGCTGTGCCGAACGACAGCTTCGAAAACTTCCGCGAACTGGTTCGAGCGCTGGCTCCTCATTGAGAACGGGCGTGACGATACCGACATCCGCTGCTCGGCCGCTGAGTATCGGCTTCGGATTAGATTGCAGGGTACGTCCCGGTTCCTCCTCTATTCCCGCCATGCCTCGCACGCTCGCTTTCTGCCTGCTAGTCCTCACCGCCGCCGGGTGCGGCGCCGCGCCCACCCCGGCCTCGTCAGGTGCCGGCGCCGTCGCCCCCGACTCCGCCGCCCGCGACTCAGCGGCACACCGTGCGCACGCGAACTATGTGGGGGCGATCAACTCCAACAACATCGACTCGCTCACGTCGATGCTGGCGAACGACGTTGTCTTCCTCGCTGCGAATGAGAAGCCCATGGTGGGCAAGGCCGCCGTGCGTACATGGGTCGACGCCTACTACAAGGCGTTCCGGACGACTTGGGACAAGCCAGTCGAGGAGTTCGTCGTCACCGGCGACTACGCGTTTGAGCGATACCGCTACACGTCGACCGACACCCCGGTTGGCGGCGGCCAGCCGGTCGTCGACACGGGCTGGGGGTTCGTCGTCTATCACCGCGAGGCGGATGGCGTCTGGCGGGTCGCGCGCGACGCGTTCGGGCCCGACCACCCGCCCGCGGCGAAGTAGGCGCCACCGCGAGTCCGGGCTTGCCCGGCGAGGCTGGGTGCGCCGTGCTGCCTGACGTTTCGTTTCAGCAGTGGCTCGACAGGGCGCGCACCAGGTGATCGCGATCACCTCACGTCTTGCGGACCCGGTTGGGAGCGAAAAGATTGGGAGCGCATGACAAGCCTCGAGCCGACGCTGGACACCGATCCGCTTCGCGAGCGTCTGCAACGCGCACTGGGTAGTCAGTACTCGCTCGGGCGTGAGCTAGGCGGCGGAATGTCGCGCGTCTTCCTCGCGGAGGAGACTGCACTCGATCGAAAGGTCGTGGTGAAGGTGCTGTCGACCTCGCTCATTGGCGAGATGTCCTCCGAGCGTTTCGCGCGTGAGATCCGAGTCTCGGCGCGCTTGCAGCATCCCGGTATCGTCCCTGTGCTGTCCGTCGGCACGGCGGACGAATTGCCGTACTACGTGATGCCGTATGTTGCCGGTGAGTCGCTCCGGCACCGCCTTGCGCAGTTGGAAAGCGGTCATCGCCTGCCCCTCGCACAGGCGATCGCGATTCTGCGCGACGTTGCCCGTGCGCTGGCGTTTGCGCATGGCCAGGGCGTCATCCACCGCGACATCAAGCCCGAGAACATCCTGCTCTCCGGCGACGCCGCCGTCGTCGCGGAC
>JBKJKH010000237.1:0-15296 GCA_046597595.1 Gemmatimonadaceae bacterium | reverse complement strand
ATTTCCAGTGCGCTCACCCTGATTCAACCCCAGGCCGAGTTGCGGAATGTGGACCTCGTGGTGGTGCCGGGGTCCGAGCTATTGCCACCGTACCTCGGGGACGGTGAACGCGTACGGCAGATCCTTGTGAACGTGTTGTCCAATGCCGTGAAGTGCACGGAGCCGGGTGGGACGATCACGGTCGAAGGCACGTCAACCACAACGCCTGATCCAATCGCCCGGTTGCAGCCTCGTCGAGCGCATATCGGCGTTACGGTGACCGATACGGGAAGTGGGATTCCTCCCGACAAGATTCGCGCGATCTTCGAGCCGTTCGTGCAGGCGGACACCGGGCACACGCGAACTCGCGAGGGGAGCGGCCTCGGACTCACGATCGGCCAGAGGCTCGCGCGGGCGATGGGGGGAGACCTGACAGTTCGCAGCAAAGAGGGCGAGGGGTCTTCGTTCACACTGTGGCTCCCGGTGGATGTGGCCGCGAGCCATGAATTTGATCCGGTTTCGTCCTCCGATGTGCAAACTGTCGAGGAGAGCACGCGCCGCGTCTCCCGGGCGGTGGCCCGTCCGCGGGAGTTGAAAGGCCTGAAGGACGTCGCGCACGGATTGGTGTCTGAGCTGGGATCGCTGGTCGGGTTGATCGTCAAGCGCATTCGCTGTGATGCAACGCTTCCGATGGCGGCTGGGCTCAGGACGTCTCAGGTTACTGACCACCTGCCAACGCTGATCGCGGACATCGCCGGCGCGCTGATCGTTGTCGAGGAATCGGATGGAGAACCGTCGTTCCTGCTCGCCGATGCGGTGGAGATCCAGCGGCTCGTCGCGGAACGGCATGGCGCTCAGCGGGCGAAACTGGGGTGGACGGAGGCGTCCATACGGCGCGAGTTCATGATCATACGGGAGGAACTCGAGCGCGTGGTCGTGCGCTTCGTTCCGCCCCTGGGAACGCTTGCGGTGGGCGATGCGGTGGCGGCGGTCGGGCGGTTCGTCGATCAGGCGGAGTACTTGAGCGTGCGCGCACTGGAGAAGGTGCGGGATACCTGAGACGTTAGGCGACTTCCCCTCAACCCTGCATACATCCCATGCGCCTCCTGCAACGCGAGCTGCACCAGCAAATGAAGACCGAGGCTGTCGATACGCGCGAGCGGCTGGCCGCGATGGTCCGGCCACTCGACCCGTCGAAGCTCAACGAGCATCCGGAGCCCAAAGGGTGGAGCGTCGGCGAGGTGCTCGAGCACCTCTGCATAGCGGACGATCTGTACCGCGCGCCCTACGCCACGTTGATGCGCACTGCTCGGCCAGACGCAGGTGCAGTGGCCCGCGAATGGAAGTCGTCAGTCATCGGGGGGCTGATTGCTGGCGCCCTGCTCAAGCCAAAGGCGTTGAAGAGTCCGAAGGTGTTTCTCCCCCGGCCCACGCCACGCAACGGCGTTGTCGAAGACCTTCTCGCGCGAGAAATGGAGTTCGTGAAGGTGATGGACGATGCGCTGCGCTACGACTGGAAGGCGCTGCGCATTGGCTCGCCCGCGTTGCCATCATGGGCCCCGACGATGAACCTCGGCGACGGGTTCAGGATTCATGTGGTGCATCTCACGCGGCACTCTCATCAGATAGAACGGCTCATCGGGCAGCTGTGACCCTGCGCGTCAGAGAACACCCGAGTCGTGGGTCTCGAGTCGTTACGAGGCGCGCGTCGGCGCTCCAATCAGGTAAAGCAAGTCGCCCGGCGTCGAGACGAGTGGCACGCGCCCCGATTCCCATGTGAATCCAACGACGCCCACCGCACTCGCGAGTTGGTCGAACTCTTGTGTCGTGTAGGCGCGCAACTGCGAAACGACACCATCCCACCACACGATCAGCGGAACGAGAGGTACGACATATGTCCAGAGAAGCCGCTGCACGCGAAAGGGGCGGATGAATGGCGTCACGAGCAGCGCGATCACGGGCGCGAACAGCAGGAGCGGCAGGAGCGTGCGAAGGCGCCGATCTGGAATCTCGAATATCGCGATCGGACGATTTGATTGCGCGGCATCCCTCAACACCGCTATCGCCTCAGCTGGCCGAAAATGATGGAACGCGTTGAACATTGTGCGCACACCCGCAAGATGTGCGGGAATTGCTAAAGCATCGACGGGCTCGGCGACAAAGGAGATCGAGTCAGGTGCCTGCTCGACAGCTTCCTTGAAGGCCGCGAGATTGGGATACCGATCGGTCAGCGTGAAGTGGATGGCGAGTCCCTTAGCAGCCATCGCGGCCTGAAGCGCAGGATGGAACCGCCGCCACCAGAACATAGATCCACCACCCGGGTGTTGCCTGTCGCACGCATCAGCCCTGTCAGGAGCGGAACGGCCGGCATGTGCAGCGCCAATCTGGTTTCGACAAAGTGCAGATAGTCGGTCGCAAGGTCCCGTACGACGCGCGGCAACCAGGGTTGGTCCTCGAGCTCGAATAGCTGCAGGCGGGGAAGCGACAACTAGAGAACTCCTCAGTCGTGAGTCGTGCGTCTACCTCCTGCGTCGCGGGTCTCGAGTCATGAAGAGCACAACTCAAGACTCAGGTTGTCGACTCAGCACGCGCTACTCACCACTACCGACTCACGACTCAGCTCTTGAGTGCGAAGTGTGGATTTTCTATCAGCCCCACATGATTGCCGAATGGATCCTCAACAGCGGCGACGAGTATTCCAGCGCCAACCTCCTGCAGAGCGGAAACGGGCGTTACCCCCTGCGCGTCGAGTCGCTGCAGCAACTCCCGGAGGTTTTCTACGCCCCAGTATGCAAGCGCGCCGCCTGGCCCGGCGCCTCGTTCACTGAGATCCGGATCAAGCCCCAGCTCGAAGCCACCAACGTTAAATCCCACGTAGAACGGTTCGTCGAAATACGGAGCGATGCCGAGGAGCGAGGCATACCACGCCTTCGCCGTGGCGAGGTCGGGCACCTTGTAGATCACCGTCCGCAATCCAAGCAGCATCCTGTATCTCCTGTTGTTGGCGCGCTGTGGTGAATCGTACTATGCGGTGACCACCCTCGATGCAGCCTCGAGCCCCAGTTCGCGTGTAGACTGCTCCCGCATGAGGAACTTCTGGACCTTGCCCGTCACTGTCATCGGGAGCTGGTCCGTGATCTTCACATAGCGCGGCACCTTGAAGTGCGCAATTCGCCCCTCACAGAAAACGCGCACGCCGGCAAGGTCCACTGTCTGTCCTTCCTTCGGAATGATCCAGGCGCACAGCTCCTCGCCGTACACGTCGTCGGGCACACCGATCACCGCGACATCGCGGATGGCCGGATGCGCATACAGGAACTCCTCGATCTCGCGCGGATAGATGTTCTCGCCGCCGCGAATGACCATGTCCTTGATGCGCCCACTGATGTTGAGATATCCGTCATCATCCATCACGGCCACGTCCCCCGTATGCATGTACCGTGCGGCATCAATGGCGCGCGCGGTGTGCTCCGCGTCGTTCCAGTAGCCGAGCATGACGAGGTAGCCGCGGGTGCAGAGTTCGCCGTGGATGCCGCGCGGCACGACCTGCCCCGCGTCATCGACGATCTTGCACTCGACGTGCGGATGCGCACGGCCGACTGTCATCGTTCGCTTCTCGAGGGAATCGGCTGTACCCGTCTGGCACGACACGGGTGACGTTTCGGTCATTCCATAGCAGATCGTGACCTCGGGCATGTGCATGTCCGCCTGCACGCGCTTCATCACTTCCACCGGACAGGGCGACCCCGCCATGATTCCGGTGCGCAAGGACGACAAGTCGTAGGACGCGAATTCGGGCAGCGCGAGTTCGGCGATGAACATCGTTGGCACGCCATAGAGCGAGGTGCATCGCTCGCGTTCCACCGCCTGCAACGTGAGCGCGGCATCGAAGGTCGCGGCCGGAATCACCATCGCCGCGCCGTGCGTGATGCAGGCAAGGTTGCCGAGCACCATTCCGAAACAGTGATAGAAGGGGACAGGAATGCAGACGCGATCGTGCTCTGTGTATCCGCAGCCCTCGCCGATGAAGAACCCGTTGTTGAGGATGCTGTGGTGCGAAAGCGTCGCGCCCTTGGGAAAGCCGGTGGTCCCCGAGGTGTACTGGATGTTGATCGCCTCGTCGAACCCCGTGTGTTCCAGCCGTCTGGCGAGCGTGTCGGCACTGCAGTCGGCGCCCTTCGCAATGAGCTCGTTCCACTGCAGCGCGTCGAGGGCAACGTCAGCCGCGTCGGGCCCGATCAGCACCACCACACGCAACATCGACAGTGCCGGACGCACCTCGGCAACCATGCGCGCGTACTCGCTCGTCTTGTGTCGCACCTGTGTGAGCAACACCGAAACGCCGCTCTGTTCGAGCACGTAGGCCACTTCGGTCGTGCGATACGCCGGGTTGATGTTGACGAGAATGGCGCCGATCTTCGCTGTCGCGAACTGCGTGACGATCCACTCGGCGTTATTTGTCGACCAGATGCCGACGCGGTCGCCGTGTTGCACGCCGATGGCGATCAGGCCGCTGGCGAGGTCGTCGGTGGCGCGCCGCAGCGCGTCGTACGTGAGGCGGATGTCCTGGTGGCACGATACCACTGCCGGCCGTGCTGGATGCAGCCGTGCGATGCGATCGAAATGCGCGCCAATCGTCTCGCCGATGAGTTGCGCCGCGCCGGCGCCGTGCTCGTAGCTGGGTCGTGTCACCGGCGCTCCCGGATCGCGGAGAATGAGCTGCGACCGCGTTGATATCAACGCGGCCGCGATGATCCCAATGATCTACGGCGCTACGCCGCGGTGTTCAATGCCACCGCAACGTCTTCGAGCCGGTTCAGGGAGACCTGCATGCCCTTTTCCATGCCCGACGCGATGTGTGCGTCGCGGTGTTCCCGTGCGACGTGCAGGACGGTGACGGTCATCGTCGTCACGCCATCACTTTCCTCGAGGACCATGGTGTTGAGTGCCGCGTCGGCGTCCGTGGCGCCCGGGTAGCCCTCGAACAGCTCGGTGGACACGAGGCGATGCGGTGCTGCGATCTCGCGGTAGTCGCCGTGGAACGCAACTTCGAATCCCTTGGCTTCGCGCGTGACGAAGCGCCACCGGCCGCCGACGCGCAGGTCGATCTCGCACACGAGCCATTCCGAGGTCTCGAATCCCCACCAGCGCTTCACGAGGGCCGGCGTCGTCCACGCCTTGAAGATGAGTGCGGCCGGTGCGTCGAACTGGCGCGTGATGCAGATCTCGCGGTCGGACGGGAGCGTAACGGTGGCGGAACCGTGGCGGGTGGTGGCGTTCATGGTGATGTCTCCGGGGATTTGAGTTCAGTGAGGAGGTCGTCGAGGCGGTCGAGGCGGACGTTCCAGCTGCGTTCGAACCCGCGCACCCAGTCGTGGATCGGCTTGAGTGCTGGTCCGTTGACGCGGTACCATCGGTAGCGCCCGTCCGCGCGAACGAGCACCAGGCCGACTTTCCGCAGGACGCCGAGGTGCTTGGAGACCTGCGGCTGTGTGAAGCGGAGCCGTTCCACGAGGTCGTTGACCGTGACCTCATCCGTGCCGATGGCATCGAGCAGGTCTCGCCTGCTGGATTCGGCGACGGCGTTGAACGCGTCGGCTGTGGTGGGGGAGCGAGCCATCGTGGAATAATATACCAATATAAGCATATGTCAATGAAGGCGCTTGAACGTGTGAAAAGGGTGGCGAGGGGATGTCGGGGTGGCGGGAACACTTGACCGGTCAGAATAGTCGTATTCAGACAAAGGTACTGCTTTGTAGCATAAGGGTTTACAACACTTGTCGTGACTCATGCGTTTAATTATCATCTACCCTGTGCACGCTTCTGGAGGCGTGGATCTGAACCCCGAAAAGGACTGGACGTGAACGTCGAAAACTGGCCTCGGACGAGCCCGGCTGTAGTGCCTTGGGCGCGAATCGCATCAATCGCATTCCTCACGCTGTCTTGTGCCGGCGGAGGCGAGTCGACCGGCCCGACGGGCGGTGGCGCGAGCGGGGGCGGCGCCGTCGTCGTCGCCGCGACGATCACACTCGATCCGTCCACCGCAACGATGGCGGTCGGCGAGTCGCGCTCGATCTCGGCCATCGCCAGGAGTGCTGCCGGCGCGACGCTGACCGATCGCACCATTACCTGGACGACTTCCGATTCGACCATCGCGCGCGTCAGCGGCGGAATGATCACCGCGATGAGCGCCGGTTCAGCTACCATCACGGCAGCCGCCGATGGAAGGAGTGCGAGCGCTACCATCACCGTCATGGTGCCCGTCGCCTCGATAAATGTTTCCCCCGCAACGGCCACGATGGTCGTCGGAAATACTCAGCAGTTCACGGCCACACCAAGGGATGCTGCTGGCGCAGCGATGACAGGCCAGACCACAACGTGGACGACTTCGAGCGCATCCGTGGCGACCGTGAGTGCGACGGGCAACGTCACGGCAGTTGCGGCCGGAAGTGTGACCATTACCGCGGAGGCGGGTGGAAAATCTGCGACCGGCGCCGTGACGGTCAATGCATTCTCGCCCGTGAACATCGTCGGCATCAATCCGAACCCGGTAAATGTCGCGGTCGGCGACACGCGCCAGCTCACTGCACTGCTGCGTGATGGTGCGGGCAACGATGTCACCGGCCAGCGCCCGGTCACGTGGTCGACCAGTGCGGCCGGTGTCGCGACCGTCTCGGCCACCGGACTGGTCACGGGCGTCGCCAACGGAACGGCGACCGTCACGGGCACGAGCGAAGGAAAGAGCGGAACGACGCAGGTTACCGTCGGCGGCCCGGTGCAGACGATCGTGATCGCGCCCACAACGGCGACCGTGGCTACGGGCGCGACGACCACGCTCGTCGCGACACTGCGTGATGCGGCTGGCACCACGCTCATCGGTCGCGCGCTGGCGTGGACTAGTGGCAGCCCAGCCGTTGCGACGGTTTCATCGACGGGTGTGGTGACCGGTGTCGGCGGAGGCACTGCCACAATCACCGCCGCGAGCGAAGGAAGAACGGCAACGGCACAGGTGAGCGTTACGGGAGGGAGCGGCGGGAGCATCGTCGGTTCGGTAACGATCACCCCGGACACCACCACCGAAATCGCCGGCGGAGTTACGCGCCAGCTTTCAGCCATAGTGCGCGATGCGGCGGGTGTCGTCCTTTCGGGTCAGCCCATCATCTGGACAACGAGTGACGCGCTGCTCGCGACCGTGTCGTCCACCGGATTGCTCACGCCAAAGCAGAAGGGAATCGTCACCATAACCGCAACAAGTGGTGGCAAGAGCGGCAAGGTCGTGGTTGGTGTCAGCATGAGCCCGTGGCCAGTCAAAAAGATTACGGTCTCTGCTTCCCGCACAGGCGGGATCACGGTTGGCGCCGAAATGCTGGTCAGTGCATTGGTGGAGGACAAGTTCTCGCCGGCCGGTAATTTTGGAGAGGGGCGTGTCGTCACCTGGACGAGCAGCAACCCTGCGATTGCGACTGTTGGTCCGCCGAGCAGCATCGCGACATTCACCGGCGGAGGCGCTGCGGAAACGAGAGTCGTCGGCGTCTCGGCGGGTACGGTGACGATCACCGGTAGCGTCGACGGCGTCAGCGCGAGCACAACCGTGACGGTCATTGGGTCGGTTACGGCGCCTCTGGATGTCGCGGTCGACTGGTCGGGGATCGACATCCTTATTGGGGGAAGCAGGACGCTTGCAGCAACGGTCTTCCGCGGCGACGGCCAGCCGTGGGTGGGAGGCACCGTCACCTGGACGACGTCCGCCCCGGGCGTCGCCACCGTGGTGGCGTCGAGCGTGACCGATGCGCGCGGGATCGCGAGCACTACAGTCAGGGGCGTGTCAGTTGGAACTGCCAGGGTCACCGTCACTGCGGGCAGCATCATGACGAGCGGCACGGTCAACGTCGCGTTGGTCATGCCCGTACGGCGGGTGAACGTAGGTCCGGGTGGCCGCATGACCCCCGGCATGACGACGCAGCTCACGGCGACGCTGTTCGATGCTTATGGGGTCGTCCTCACGGGCCGCCCCATCACGTGGACAACGAGTGATGCACGCCTCGCGACGGTGAGTGCGACCGGCCTCGTAACCGCGGTATCGATCGGCTGGCCGCAGATCACGGCCACGAGTGAGGGCGTCTCGGGCTACGTCAACATGGAAGTATTTGACAATGCCGGGTCAGTCTCCGTGAGTCCGTCCACCCAGACCATCGCAGTCGGCGCGGGCTTCCAGTTGACGGCGACCGTGCGCAACTCGGCGGGGACCGTGCTCCCGAATACAGTGACGTGGACGACGAGCAATGCAACCGTCGCTACCGTGTCGTCGACCGGCATCGTGGGCGGTCGCGCCAACGGTGTCGCGACGATTATGGCGTCATCAGGTGGCCAGAGCGGGACGGCAACGATCACCGTGGGCACAGGTGGCGGTACGACCGGCGGCGGTACGGGCGGGGGTGGTACCACGCCGCCGCCCTCTGGCGGCGCCACAGGAATTTGCGACTGGTACTGGCAGTTCCCGACACCCGCCAAGGGTCAGGCCACGGCGTGGGCAAGCGGCGGCACGTTCCTCCCGAATATTTCCGTCCGCATCCGGGCGGGTCTCTCCAACACGGGCAGTGACGCTAGTCCGAAGTATCAGTACTTCTTCGAAATGCAGAACAACTATTCGGAGAAGGTTTGGTTTGGATTTCGCGGGCCTTCGATCGTGAAGCCGACTGATACCGGATTCAGCGGGTCAACTGCCGCGACGGCCACCGAGTCAGTGAACAGCGAGTACTGGGAACTGGGACCGACGACCATGCACATCTATATCGCCCGCGTGAGGTTCGGCGCGACGGATGGCACTGCAACGTCGTTCTGCAAGTAACCGCATCGAGGTAAAGTGAACGGGCGGTGATGCGTTCGGCATCACCGCCCGTTTCGACATAAAGGATGCTGATCACAGACGGAATCGCGCGCGCTGTGTCTTTCGTTTCCGGCCCGCGTACACTGGAAGCAGGAGTTGTATCGTCAACGTGATCTGGTGATAAGGCGCGTCTTCAGTGCATCGCCACATCGCCACATCGCCACATCGCCACATCGCCACCACTATTTCAGGTCGCCGGAACGCTCTCGACAACCACCGCCTTTGCGAAGGCGAGCTGCACGACGTCCTCCGGTGCCGCGTCGGAGGCGAGCACGCACACCACATCGCCTTCCTGCCAGAAAACGAGGGTCAGACGTTCGGACCGGTGCACGTAGAACGTGATCCCTTTGTGCTGGCGCACGTCGTCGGTCGGTGGCAATTCGGCGACGCGTCCCTCGTACATCTGGCAGACGAGCGCGCTGTTACCGGGACCACGGTACGCGAACAACGCGCTGGTCCGTCCGTTGAGGCGGTGCACGCGCCCGCCGACGAGATGATATTGCATCATCCCAAGGTCGAAGACGCGCGTCGGGAACGCGATGCCATTCCGCGTGAAGTACGCTTCCACGACGTGGGGTTCGGCGGATTCTATCTCTAGCCGCACCGTGGCGCTGGCGTAGGCGTGGAAGTCCGCGGCGACCGCCGATGGGAGAGACGGCGTCTTGTGGCCGGGGAAGAACACAATGAGAAGAACCGCCGCGGCGAGGCCGGCGGTGATCCACGATCGGCGCGATCGCCAGAGTCCGGCCGGCCGGCGCGACTCCGCGTCCGCGGCATCCAGCGCCGTACGCACACGCGACAGCAGCTCCGCCGGAAGGTCCGCTTCGCCGAAATGCTTCGGCGTCTCGGCCTTGACCCAGCGCAGCGCGTCGAGCTCACGCTGGCAACGCGCGCAGTCCGCCACGTGCGCGGCGATGTGCGAGCGCCGGGGCTCGTCCAGCCGCCCCTCGAGCAGGTCCTGCAGCTCTTCGCCGTAATGCGATGATGGATGCGTCATGTCCCGCCTGTCCTGAATCCCATGGTCGCCGCGTAGTCCCGCAGCGCGGCGAAGAGTAGCCGTCGCGCGCGGTACAGGCGGGAGCGAACGGTCCCGACGGGACATCGCAGCACTTCGGCGGCCTCGTCGTACGACAGTCCCTCCACGTCGACAAACAGCACCACCGCCTGAAACTCGTGAGGGAGCTCCCTGAGGGCGTGTTCGACTTCCGGATCCAGGCGAATGCCACGTACTCCGATAGTGGCGGCGGCCTCCCCCGTGTCCTCGGACGACTCCAGATACTGCTCGAAGCGGCCATCCAGCTCATCCAGCGAAACGGTTGGCTGCCGGCGGGCCTTGTGATACTGGTTGATGAACACGGAGTACATGATGGTCAACAGCCAGCCGCGGCAATTCGTTCCCCGCTTGAAGTTGCCGAACGTGCGGTAGGCGCGAAGGTACGTCTCCTGAACCAGGTCGCCGGCGTCGTCGCTCCCGTGCATGAGCCGACGCGCGCTGGTATGCAGCGCGCCCATCAGGGGGAGCGCCGTCGCCTCAAACTCGGCGCGTCTGGCTTCGATGTCGAGATCGCGCGTCGGCGTCATGTGAGTGCGGGAACTCTCGGAACCTGGAGGCTGTTATCCGGGAAGGTAGGGGTTCGCGCCCCTGAAGTCGAACGACCCCACTCACACCAGGCAGGAGGAAAGGTGAAAGACATCTACAGGTTCCTCGCGCGTTTCAGGACGTACCTCATGGCACTCGCGCTGACCGCCCCGCTCGCGGCGTGCACTGACTCAACCTCGCCGCGCCGTGACCGGCTTGCGTTCCAGTTCACGAGCCTGGAGCGATTGGGCAACGGTTTCCACTACGAGGGTTGGGCAATCACCCCGGCTGGCCCGGTCTCCACCGGGAAATTCAATGTGGGGAGCGGCGGCGGTTTGGTGACGATCGGCGGCGCTGCGATCGTCGGCGGCGAGTTCAAGACCGAAATCGACCTTGAAGCGGCGACGGCGATCGTGATCACCATCGAACCGAATGGGGACACTGATGCGGTACCGGCCACGACCAAGATTCTGGCCGGCGCGCTGGCGAGCGGCAGCGCGTCCCTGCAAATCTCGGCGGCTCAGGCGCTGGCAACGAATTTTTCGGCAGTCACGGGAAAGTTCATTCTGGCAACTCCCACTGATGGCATGAACAACAACGAGACCAGCGGGATCTGGTTCCTCGATCTCGTGGGCGGAACGCCGTCGGTAGGTCTGTCTCTCCCGACGTTGCCCCCGGGCTGGGTCTACGAGGGGTGGGCGGTGATCAACGGAACCCCCGTGACGACAGGACGCTTCACATCCGCCACTGGCGCAGATGCGAGTGCTCGCTTTTCCGGGCCGCAGGCGGGTCCGCCCTTCCCCGGCGAGGATTTCCTCGTGAACGCGCCCTCCGGACTGACATTTCCGACCAACCTGTCGGGTGGCATGGCCGTGATCAGCGTGGAGCCGGTGCCGGACGACTCGCCAGCGCCGTTCACGCTCAAGCCACTCACTCGCGCGATCCCCGCGAACGCGGCGGATCACGTGGCATTCTCGATGGCGCTCAATGCGACGTCCTTTCCATCCGGTACGGCCACCGTGCGCTGAGGCGCGATGGCCCCGCGCCGGGGAATGCGCTCCCCAGGGCACGGGTCTGGATTTTCGCGCGTTGTGCGTCACGGAGGATCGATGAGCGTAGCAACACCCGACCGACACTGGGCGGTGACGGCGCTGTTCCTGGCGCCGGCGCTGCATCCGCTCCTGTTTCCGGTTGTCGGCGTCCCATCACACTTGCTCTGGTTCGTGCACGTCCTGCCGGTCGCCTCGTGGACGTATCACCGCGGACGCACCGCCGGCGCGCTTGCCATCGTCGCCAGTTTGTTGCTGGTGATGGCGGGCGAACGCGCGTTCGGCGCCGGATATTTTGTAGCGGCCGACTGGCGGACGGCGGTCTCACTCGCCGTGTCCCTTGGCTTGACGTGTGCGTTGGTCGGGGGATTCGCGCTCTACGCACGTAAGGCCTATGCGCTGCAGCAGCAACTCTGGCACTCGCAAAAGCTCGAGACGCTGGCGCTGTTCTCGGCCAGCGTGGCGCACGATTTCAATAACCTGCTCACCGCGATCACGCTCTCCAGCGAGTTGGCCCTCGAGGAGCTTCCGAACGGCCACGCCGTTCGAGAGCACGTGCAGGAGGTGAAGCACTCAGCTGACCGCGCCGCGCTGCTCACCAAGCGGCTGCTGGGGTTTGCCCGGCGAGACGTCGTGCAGCCAGACAAGGTGAACGTCAACGCTGTCGTCGAGGGCATGGAAGTTCTGTTGCGGCGCGTCATCGCCACAAAGGTGGATGTCCTCATCCGTCTCCAGGAGACTGGGGTTGTCCACTGCGATCCGGGCCATGTTGAGCAGATACTCACGAATCTCGTCGTGAATGCCAGCGACGCGATGCCTGACGGCGGCGTCGTCACGATTGAAACCGGCACCATCCCGAACGGGCACGCATATCTATCGAGCGGGGTCGAGGCTTCACTCGCCGGCTACGCGATGGTTGCGGTGTCCGATACTGGCGTGGGCATCGACGACACGACGCGCAGTCGCATCTTTGAGCCCCTCTATACGACGAAGCCGCCCGGGAAAGGAACGGGCCTGGGGCTGTCAACGGTCAGGAGTCTGGCGAACGAATGGGGAGGATGTGTAACGGTCACGAGCACGCCACACCGTGGCAGCACATTTCGAGTCTTCTTGCCCGTCGTGACTGAGGCCGATCGACTGGTGGAGAGCACGTCGAGCGAGTTGCTTCGCACGGCGGTGCTGCGGTGAGAAGGCGATCGGGTCTCTCGTCGCTACGTCGCGCGCCACTCGTACTCGCGTCAACTGGCTTAGCTCGGAGAGGTCGCAAGCTCCGTCAGATCACGGCGGTGGCGTGCAGGATCAAGAGCCGCGAGGCGGCTCAGATAGCGCGGGAGCTCAGTGGACCACGTGATCGCAGCGGTTGGTCCCATCCTGTGTACGATCAGGCGAGCCGCGACAGTTTTGCCCGCGTTCGGTGTCCTAGTACCTGACGGCTTGCTGATGCTGGCGAGTCTGGCAACTGGTGGTTCACCAATAGAGAGGCGATATCGATGCGATTTACGACGAGTATGCTGGCCGGCATGGCGATGGGAGTCAGCCTCGCTGGATGCGGGGACAACGGAGTCTCGGCGGTCCTTCCGCAAACCTTTTCCGTTCGGATCGAGAACGTTTCCGTAGCGAACACAATCGCCACCCCAAGGGCAAATGGCACGGTTCCGCTCTCGCCGGGCGCGTTCGCCGTCTTCTCTGGGACGGACCCTATGTTCACTCCCGCCTCGCAAGCAGACGCCGGCACCGAACTGATCGCCGAAGACGGCGAGCCCGACGTCAAGCTCGCCGCTCTCGCGCGCGCGGCAAATATTCGCAGCGGACTGTTCCAGTCTCCGGGAGGGCCTGACAACGGACCCGCGATCTTCGCCGGCGAGGCAGCGACGTTCACCATCACGGCGTCGCCGGGTGAGCGTCTCCAGATCGAGACCATGTTCGTGCAGTCGAACGACTGGTTTTATGCGTTCGGCGGAGGCGGGTTGCAACTCTTCAACGGAAGCTCGCCGATCAGCGGTAACGTGACAGCGCAACTCGTCCTGTATGACGCAGGTACCGAAGAGGACACGTCCCCAGGCACCGGTCCGAATCAAAAGCCGGTGCAGTCGCCGACCGCGACGAATTTCGGACCACCGGACGCGAACAAGTCCGTGCGTATCGCCAGCTTTCCCGGGTTCACTATCCCAACGGCATCCGCGGTGATTCGCGTGACGATCACGCCCGTGCCATAAGTTCCGGTCGTCCCGCGAGATGGAGCGTCGAGTGATCGGCCGATTGAAGTCGCCCCGCGATTCCGTGCACCGGGTGTTCGAGGAGCTCCTGAGCGAGCACCTCGACACCCTCTTTCGGACGGCATTGCGCCTCTGTCGCGGTCACGTGGCGGACGCGGAGGACTTGCTCCAGGACGCTTCGCTACGCGCCTTCGATGGATTCGGCGCGCTCCGAAACCCCATCTCCGCTCGCGGGTGGCTGTTCAGTATTCTCGTGCGCACGCACTTGAATCGACTTCGTGCGCGGCTCAGACACCCCGAGGAGGTTGCCGCCGACATGGACGACACGGAATTCGAGCGGGCCCTCGCCGCGTGGCAACCGGTTCGTTCGCCTGAAGACGATGCCGAGGCGTCGCATGTCCGCGCGATGGTCGGCGGAGCGCTCGATGCGCTTGCCGACGAGATCAGGCCTGTGATCGTTCTTGTCGACGTCGAAGGATTTCGACAGCGAGAGGTGGCCGAAATGCTCGGCATTCCCGAAGGAACGGTGGCGTCGCGCCTTTTTCGCGCGCGCTCTGCCTTGCGAACGGCGCTGGTTCACCTGCGGCCGGCCGCGACCGCGGGAGGTCGGGGATGAGCGCGGCATGCGGACGCACACGCCGGCTACTGTGGCCCGACGCGGGTCCACGAACCGCCTCGGCCGAGGTGATCGAAGCCCAGGAGCATCTCTCGACATGCGCGTCCTGTCAGCGTTTTCTCGCCGATATGCGCGCGGTGGCCGATGTGGCCGCGTCGGCCCCGGCGACGACGGTGCCTGCTGATTGTCGCGAGCGGTTGTTCGACGCTCTGGCGCGGAGACGTACCGCCGTGCCATCTCCCGAGCGCCGGAGACGCCTGTCCTCGGCGTCGATCATCGCGGCGGCCTCGATCGTCCTGCTCGCCGTGGCCGTGGCGGGGCTGTTACGTCAACGATCCACGTCGATCAACGCACTCGACGTACTGTCGGCGATTGCAAACGATCATGCCCACACGCTTGCCGATACGCGCATCGCGTCCTCGGACCAGGCAACCGTTGCTCGGTGGCTTTCAAGTCGTGTGCCGTTTGCCGTATTCGTGCCGGTGCTTCCCGGCACGACAATACGCGAGTCACGAGTCGTGATGGTGGACGGGCGGGCGAGCGCGGTCGTCGAGTACGCAGTCCACGGCGAAGTCATGTCGTATTTCACCATACCGATGGGCGACGATCGGTCGCGTGACACTGGTCCGCTCCGCTTCGTGCATGCGTCTCGCAACGGGTATCGGCTCGTTTCGTGGTATGAACCAGGGCTCCTGCACGTGATGGTGGGCAACGTCTCTCCATCACTGCTCGAACTGCTCGCGCGGCATTGCGTGAATCAGATGAACGCGCTCGCGTCTCGCCTCGGCGTACCGGAACCGCGCCGTGGATGATCGGACGTCGTTCCGAATTCTCGCAGGGCTGAAAGGCCGGCGCTCATAATCCTATCAATCGGGAGGGAACGATATGGTACGATCGAAACTCGCCGCCGGCGCACTGGCCGGCCTTGTCGGTGGTCTCGTGTTCGGGATCATGATGCAGATGATGTCGG
>JBKJKH010000455.1:0-2626 GCA_046597595.1 Gemmatimonadaceae bacterium | reverse complement strand
TAGTGGTCGCCGCGTTTCGCCTCGGCGCCCTCGCGCTTCAGCACCGGCCACGAGTGGCGGAAATCGTGCGAGCCAGCGGCGTGTTTCGCGACGAGGAGTTGAGCGTCGCTATGGAAGTATTCGACGAAGGATTGAAGGGAGAGTACGAGTTGCTGGGAGTGTTCGACGACCGGCTCATCGGCTACGCAGCCTTCGGGCAAACACCACATACCGATCGGACGCACGACCTGTACTGGATCGCCGTCGATCCCGCAGTGCAGGGGACGGGGGTCGGCACGGCATTGCTGAATGGAGTTGAGGCTACGATGCGCGACCAGGACGCGCGCATGGTGGTGGTGGAGACGTCGTCCCGGAGCGAGTACGACGGCACCCGGCGGTTCTACGCGCGCCACGGGTATGCCGAGGTCGCGCGGATGCGTGAGTTCTACGCGCCCGCGGACGATCGGGTCATCTATACAAAGCGCCTGGCATCGCCCATGTCCGGGCACGGAGTCGCCTCATGAGTGAGTGGCAACAGGTCCTGCATCACAGCGTCGACACGCTCGCCAAGCTGAAGGAAAAGTTCGGCGATGCGATCGATGTCGAGGCGTTGCAGCCGGCCTTCGACAACTTCCAGGTGCGCATCACACCCGCGGCGCTCGACCTCATCAAGGAGGTGGGCGACCCGATGTGGAACCAGTACGTGCCGACGATGGACGAGCTGGACGTCGTGGACGGCGTCATCGATTCACTTGATGAAGACGCTGACTCCCCGGTGCCCAACATCACGCATCGCTATCCGGATCGCGTGCTCTTCCTCGTGAGCCCCGTGTGCGCCAGCTATTGCCGCTTCTGCACGCGGCGGCGGAAGGTGGGTGATCCGGAGAAGATTCCGCTCAACCAGTACGACTCGGCGTTCGAGTACATCCGGAATCATCCGGAGGTCCGCGATGTCATCCTGAGCGGTGGCGATCCGATGATGCTGTCAGACCGCCGTCTCGAGCACATCATTTCGACGCTGCGCGCCATTCCGCACGTCGAGATCATCCGGATCGGCAGCCGTATCACGTCGCACCTGCCGGAGCGCATCACGCCGGAGTTCTGCGACATGGTGCAGAAGTATCATCCGATCTACATGAACACGCACTTCAATCATCCCGACGAGCTCACGCCGGCGGCAGTGGCCGCGCTGGACCGGCTCTCGCGTGCGGGCGTGGTGCTCGGCTGCCAGACGGTGCTGCTGCGAGGCGTGAATGATGATCCGAAGATCATGATGACGCTGATGCATGCGTTGCTGCGTGCGCGCGTGCGTCCGTACTACATCTATATGGCGGACCAGGTCGCGGGTGGCGAGCACTTCCGGACGAATGTCGAGAAAGGGCTTGAGATCGTGAAGGCCCTCCGTGGCTGGACGTCGGGTCTCGCCGTGCCGCATTTCGTGATCGATGCGCCCGGGGGTGGCGGCAAGGTCCCCCTGTTACCCGAGTACGTCGAGGAGATCACGGACGAAGCCGTGATCTTCCGCAACTACGAAGGGAAGCGGTTCGTGTACAAGCAGCCGAGGCGCACGGGCCCGGCAAGCGAGCCGGCCGCCGAGCCGGACATCGTACCGATCCGCCGGGTGGCGAGCGGCAAGGCAAGGAAGGCGGCACCGCACAAGCGGAAGATGGGATAGCGCGTCGCGGCAGGACCGCCTGCGGTTGACTGCAATCACGCCCCGCAGGCGGTTATTCTTTGGGACCGTGAGGATTGATTTCCTCCGCCCGCCTGATCCGCCAGGAGTTTGATGTACGAAGTTTCGGCCGACCCGCTGCACCTTCCCGACAACCCGCCAGCCTCCGCGTACGCCAGCGTTCATTGCGTTGGCGTTTCCTTTCGCACGGCGTCACTCGCGCTTCGCGAGCGGCTGGCGACCGACCCCAACGCTCACGCGGCGGCGTTGTCACGGTTCGGGTGCGGACACGAGTCGCGGCCGGGCTCTGTCAGCGAGCTGGCGATCCTGTCCACGTGCAACCGGATGGAGTTGTATGCCGCCGGTTCGCCGGGCGCACGGGAGGCATTGCCGGCGCTTCTCGCCGACGTCACGGGCGTGCCGATTGATGAAGTAGCGACGGCCACATACGTCCTCAGCGGTGAGGATGCCGTTCGCCATCTCTGCCGCGTGGCGGCGGGACTCGAGTCGCTGGCGGTGGGCGAGCCACAGATCCTGGGTCAGGTTTCCGACGCGCACGCGCTCTCGTTGAGTCATGTCGCCTCGGGTCCGCTCTTGTCTGCGGTGTTCCGCGGCGCCATCCGGGCCGGACGCCGCGCACGCGCGGAGACTGGAATCGGGCGGCATCCGGTGACCGTGAGCTCGGTCGCAGCAAGCAGCGTCGCGGCGATCGTCACCGATCTCTCCCGGGCGACACTGCTGGTCATCGGCGCCGGTGAGATGGGAAGCCTCGCGGCCGCCGCGCTTCACCATCGCGGTGTGCGCAATTTGTGCGTGATGAGTCGCACGCAGGAGAGCGCCGAGGAGCTGGCGCAGCGCTTCGACGGCCGCGCCACAACGTTCGAGCGGCTGGCGGATGCGCTCGCTGAGGCGGACATCGTCGTCAGCTCCACGACCGCACCGCATTACATCATCGGCGCTGATCTCGTATCGGCG
>JBKJKH010000023.1:0-2738 GCA_046597595.1 Gemmatimonadaceae bacterium | reverse complement strand
CGAGGCAGCATCGACGGTTGATCCTGCTGATATACGCCGATTACTCCCTCGCGGAAGCAGCGCGGCAAGAAGCGGATGCGTCGGGAGCTGGCTCATTCTAGACTCGGGGATGCCGGTGTTGCGTTCCTGCCCGGCCCGCATAACGCCGTCGAGCGTGCTCGCACATCGCACCTCGGCGCCACACGTCGGACCACGCGCTCACTTAGTTTGGACTGACGGGCTCGACCTCGCGCGCCACCGCCCAGAGGAAGCCCACGAGCTCACGCGCGACCGCCACGACCGCGATTTGCGGCCGCTTCCGGTACGACAAGTGATTGAAGCGTGCGTGCAACCGCTGCTGTGCTTTCCACGCGTGCGTGATCACCGCCGGCGGCTGGCCCTGCTGTCGGCGCTTGAGATCGACGCTCGTCTGCGGCCGGTGCCGATAGCTCCACGCCGCTTGCACGAGTACGTGGCGACAGTGGCTATTTCCGGCCTTCGTGATCGAGCCAAGGCGCTGCCGGTTGCCACTCGAATCCTCACGCGAGATCAGTCCGAGATAGCAGGCGAGTTGCCCCGGCCGCTCGAAGCGGCGCCAATCGACGAGCTCCGTCGCCAGCACCATCGCCGAGTGGAGCGAGATGCCGCGAAAGCATTGGAGCGTCTGCACCATCGGCTTCAACGTCGGCAGCTCGGCCAGCTCCTCGATCTGGCGGTCGAGCTCCTCACGCCGCTGCAGCTTGTACAGGAGCAGCGCATGGTACTCGCGATACACCAGGCGATCCTCGCGCGCGAGCGGCGAGCCGTCCGTCGTGAGGTGCTGCAGCCATTGGAGATGCGGCGTGCACCAGTTCGTGCCGTCGCGAAAGACGAAGCCGCGGGTCGCCAGAAACTTCAGGATGTAGTGCCGGGACTTGAGGATCTCGCGTTGGAAGGTCTCCCGGCAGCGCACGACATCACGTACCCGCTCGTCCGCCTCGCTCGGGATGCGCACGGGGACGAGCTCGCCGGCGCGGTAGAGCCGTGCGAGGTCCGCCGCATCCCGTTTATCGTGTTTGCGATGCACGCCGGCGCGCTTCGGGATCAACGACGGCGCGATCACCGCACAGGCATACCCCCAGTCACGTAACGCGCGATGGAGCACGTACCCGGCCCCACTCGCCTCGTAGCACGCGTGCACCTCGCCGTCCCGCGCGACGCGGTCGAGCCACTTCTTCAGCTTCGGCAGGTCGTTCGGCAGCCGCTCGAGGCGCGTCGGCGCCTTCGCCCCATGCGGCAGAACGGCGATCGTGATCGAGTCCTTGTGCACATCCATGCCAAGATGGATGATAGAGCGAGCAGCACTGGGGACGGCAGCAGCGAGTGATGACATGGGTTGGTCTCCGGATGCGACAGATCCGTCGTCGCAGGTGGCTCTGGGAACTCCGTCTCAACGCGTGAGGAACTAATCCACGCTAAGATCGGAGGCCAGCCCAGTCATAACTTCTAGGTAGCTAGAAAAGACATCTAGAAAGAGGAGGGGGACTTGTTCCGACACTTTGTAGCGGTCGTTCTGTTCTCCACTGCCGTTCCCCGCTCAGCATATTCGCAAACGACTCCGCCATATCAAATCACAGATGTACGCGCCCACCTCTTTTACTCCAATGGCGCAACGTTTTCTGCAAATCTGATTGGCAATCTCGGCGTTCACGCCCTTTGGAACACTCCTATCGGCGAGGGTGACGCCGGAGCACCGTCAAACTCAACGCTTGTCGTTGTCCAGATTTCCGGCAGCCCAGGTAGTTTCGCAGCAGCGAGAGGTATCGAACTAGCTGTGCGCGAAGGGCAAAAGGAAGTATTTCGTCGGACACAAGCTTTAAGCGTGCTTAGCGATCAGGGACGTTCCTATGTTGCGTTTTGGTTGTACGACACGGGCTGCGCTCCTCTTCGAATTACTTCGGCAATACTGGGACAAAGAAATCCGAGTCGACATGCCGTCGATATTCCGTTCCGTTGTGGCGAATGAAGCATGGCACCTCGGCTGAACAGCCGAGATGATGGGTAACACAGTTGTCCGGCATGATTGGTAACACTTTCCGTCAGCCGGTAATGATGTAATCGCGTTCGTCAAACGTCGCCAGCAGAATGTTGTTGAAGTGGATCGCCCAGACACCGTCGTCTGTCTCTTCCAAGCCGATGTGCTGGTCGACCATCGCGTTCGCGAGGTAGAGCAACCGGTTGCTGCCGAAGCGGAACGTGCCGCCCGTGGTGATCTTTCACCACATAGTGGGCGGGGTACTCGAGGGCCGGAAGCCGCTCGGGGTACGGCCTGGGTGACGCCACGTACCGCGACGCAGGTGTCTCCTGGTTCAGGCGCTCGTGCGGCCGCTCCTCGTTGTATTCGTGCCGGAACGCATCGAAGTTCCGCTGCTGCACCACACAGCTGGCGCGCACGGGTTTGATCGCCTGGCGCTTCAAGGTGCGATGCATGCGCTCGTGTGCGCCGTTGTCTTGCGGGCAGCCGGGCCGGCTACGCTGGTGCAGGATGCCCAGACGCATCCACCACACGTTGAGGTAGGACATCCCATGAATGGCTTGCGTCGCGAAGGGCACGCCGTTGTCCGTGCGGATCGCGATCGGCACCCCGTACTCGCGAAAGGCCAGTTCGAACACGGGACGGGCCGTGACGGTCTGCGTTGAGACGAGCCCGCGGCAGGCGAGGAGGTAGCGGGTGTGCTGGTCGGCCACGGTGAGTGGATAGCAGTACTTGCCGTCGCCGG
>JBKJKH010000599.1:0-3126 GCA_046597595.1 Gemmatimonadaceae bacterium | reverse complement strand
TCCTACTTCGCTACATCGCTACATCGCTACATCGCTACATCGCTACATCGCTACATCGCTACATCGCTACATCGCTACATCGCTACATCGCCCCCTACCCGACACTCCCCTCGAGCTGCAGCCCGAGGAGTTGCTGCGCCTCGAGTGCAAATTCCATCGGCAGCTCTTTGAACACCTCGCGACAGAACCCGGACACGATCATCGAGACCGCCTGCTCGGCCGAGAGCCCGCGCTGCTTGAGGTAGAAGATCTGGTCTTCGCCGATCTTGGATGTCGAGGCTTCGTGCTCGACGGTCGCGGTGTTGTTCTGCACCTCGAGGTACGGAAACGTGTGCGCGCCACAGCGGTTGCCGACCAGCATCGAATCGCACTGCGTGTAGTTGCGCGCATTTTCGGCACGCGGGAGGACCTTCACCTGTCCGCGATACGAGTTGTTGCCTTCACCGGCCGAGATGCCCTTCGAAACGATGTTCGACTTCGTGTTCTTCCCGATATGAATCATCTTCGTGCCGGTGTCCGCCTGCTGCCTGCGCGTCACCACCGCCACGGAGTAGAACTCCCCGGTTGAGTCGTCGCCCTGGAGGATTACGCTCGGATACTTCCACGTGATGGCCGATCCGGTCTCCACCTGTGTCCACGAAATCTTTGAGCGGGGCCCGGCGCACTTGCCGCGCTTCGTCACGAAGTTGTAGATGCCGCCGATTCCCTCGTCATCGCCGGCGTACCAGTTCTGGACGGTGGAGTACTTGATGGTCGCATCGCCCAGCGCGACGAGCTCGACCACCGCTGCATGCAGCTGGTTCTCCGAACGTTTCGGCGCCGTGCAGCCCTCGAGGTAGCTCACGTACGAGCCCTCATCCGCCACGATCAGCGTTCGCTCGAACTGTCCGGTCTCCGCGGCATTGATGCGGAAGTAGGTCGACAGCTCCATCGGGCAGCGCACACCCTTCGGGATGTACACGAAGGAACCGTCCGAGAAGACAGCGGCGTTGAGCGCCGCAAAGAAGTTGTCGCTGTACGGCACGACCGTCCCCAGATACTTCCGCACCAGCTCGGGATGCTCACGCACAGCCTCGCCGAACGAACAGAAGATCACGCCGTGCTTCATCAGTTCGTCCTTCATCGTCGTGCCGACTGACACGCTGTCGAAAATGGCGTCGACGGCCACACCCGCAAGCTTCTTCTGCTCGGTAAGCGAGATGCCAAGTTTCTCGTACGCGCGCAGCAGCTCCGGATCGACCTCGTCCAGCGACCCCAGCGTCTTCGCGCTCTTGGGCGCTGACCAGTAGTGCAGGTTCTGGTAGTCGATCGCCGGATACTTCACGTTTGGCCAGTGCGGCTCCTTCATCGTGAGCCACCGACGGAACGCCTTCAGGCGCCAGTCGAGCAGCCACTGGGGTTCGTCCTTCTTGGCGGAAATCAGCCGGATAACGTCCTCGTTCAACCCCTTGGCGATCGTCTCCGTCTCGATGTCGGTGACGAAGCCCGCTCCGTACTCGCGGTTGATGAGGGACTCAATTGACGTGCTCATAGGGAGTAACTTACTCCCTTATCCACATACTTCAAAGATGTGAGGCCGGCAGCTCAGCGAAGGGCAAAAACAGCTGCCGCCGCGAAGGTCAGGAGGACCCCTCCAATTAGAAGGACACGCGTCCGTGACCGGGGACCTCGATCCTCTAGAATGGGGTCGAGCCTGGGGACGGTCCTCCCCTCCAGAACGGTCTCGCGCATGCCATCGCTGCTCGCCACCTGCGAGGACGTCGCCGCCGACCGCTGGGCAGCGCCGGCTATGCCCCGCTTGGCACCGTGAATGCCGAAGGGAAGCGGCTGCGCGGTATACCGGAGCGAGGTCCAGCCGATGTCGACCTGGTCCCCCTCCTCCAGCTCCCATGTTCCGGGCACACGGGTCCCGTTGATGCGCGTCCCGTTCGATCCAAGCGAACGGATGAATGCCTTTCCCCCCTCCACCCATACTTCGGCGTGGAGCCGGGAAACTGTCGGGTCCGTCACCATGACGGTGTTTTCCGGTGCTCGCCCAATGCGCATGACCCCGAAGATTCTGAACGCCGCGCGCGCCGCCTCATCGATCAGGAACGGCTGCATGGGCTCCGGGACTGGTGGCGACAACGATGACACCGGCGGTGCAGTCACGTCAGCGAGCGGTGTGAGGAGCGCGCTATGAAGCCATCACGCCATGAGGCCAACGCGTCGCGGGTGTTGATATCGGCCAGGATCCCGGCATCGTTCACGGGAACGTCGATCACGAGCGCGCCAAGCGCATGGAGCACCGCGCGCGCACCGCCATCGGCGACGACGCGAAGCTCGTTCCACCGGCGCCGGGCGAAGTAGACCGGGTGTCCGCGCCGGCCCTCATGCACGGGCACTGCGGCATCCGGATCACTGGCCGCGATGCGCTCCAGCAGCGCGCGTACCGTCCCCGGTTGTACAAAGGGATGGTCTACCGGCCACAGGAGAGCTCCGCAGAGGTCCTCTCGTGCATCTTCGCCGATACCGTCCTCCGCGGCGGTCAGCCCCAGCCGTGCTGTTTCGATCTGTTCACCGTCCCCTCGAGAATTCACGACCACATGAACGCCAGACGGCACCATCGTGTCGCCGCCGACTACCGCAATGATACGCTCGATCCCCGCGCGCTTCGCGGTTTCGATCACGGCATCGAGGAAGCGCACACCTGAAACGCACTCCGCCCGCGCCTTGGGACCGCCGAAACGCGTCCCGAGGCCCGCAGCCAACACGATACACGCCACTCCATTCACGAGCCGAGCTCGAGCATCGCGCGCAGCAGGAGGGTATGCGCCATTTTCACCTTGTATTCATTCCTCGCGAGTGGACGCGCGTCGTACAGCGCGCGATCAGCGAGCACTTCCGCCGCATCGGCATCGAGGCCGCCAGAAGCAACATCCTCCTCGACTGAACTCGTCACGCGCCACGGACGCGGCGCGACACCACCCAGCACCAACCGAACTTCCCCGTCGCTGCGACGTGCAGCGGCGAGCGACACGAGCGCAAAATCCCAGGCCCCTCGCTGCATCAGCTTCTCATAACGCTGCGTCCCCCCGCTCGATGACAACGGCAGATGGATGGCACTCACATACTCGTCCGCTGCCA
>JBKJKH010000353.1:0-7833 GCA_046597595.1 Gemmatimonadaceae bacterium | reverse complement strand
GAAAGCCCGCTACTGCACCGTCGATGGTCGTTGGTCCGGAGATGTGCGGCGAGACCATGACGCGCGCATCATCCCACAGCGGCGAAGCCACGGGGAGCGGTTCGACGTCGAACACGTCCAGCGCGGCACCTGAGAGCCAGCCCGCATCCAGGGCTTCGGGGAGGGCCGATTCCTCGACGACGGCTCCACGACCGGCGTTGATGAGCACTGCCCCGCGACACGATGCCAGCACCGAGCGGTTGACCAGTCCTCGCGTGCCTGCCGTGAGGGGCAATGCGAGAATCAACCAGTCCGCGGTCGCCGCTTCGGTTTCGAGCGATGAGACAGGGTGGACGGACGCAAAGATCGCCGGATCGCCACGTCCCGACCGCGAGATACCCGTCACGCGACATCCGAGCGCAGCGAGTGACTGGCCAATGTGCGCGCCGACATCGCCGGTTCCGACGATGACGGCATGCGTGCCGCGCACGAATGAGATCTGCCGCGGCTGCCATTCCCGTTTGCGCTGGCTTTCGGCGAAGGCGAGCAGGCGCTGCGTAAACGCGAGCACGCGCGCCAGCGTCCATTCGGCGATCATCGGACCGAATGACTCGGCGGTCCGTGTGAGGAGAATCTCGCGTGGCAGTTCTTCGGGATACAGCCAGGCGTCAACGCCGGCGCCGGTGCAGTGGACCCACTGCACGTTGCCCATCGTGGCCAGAGGCGGCCGCTTGAACCCGACGTAGGTATCGCCCCACGCCAGGTCGTCCGCGGTGAGCGCATCGTACTTGTTGCCGCGGACTTCTGCTGTCGGAAGTGCCGAGCGCAGGACCGGTGCAAGCTCGGCATGCGCATTGGCGCCGATGACGATGCGCTGCGGGCGGAAGGACGACGGGCCTCTCTGGTTCATGATTCAGGCTGGTTCCACGGCGACGAGGGCATCGCCGAGCAGGTTGCAGCAGAGCACTGTTGCGAAGATGCAGGCGCCGGGGAAGATGCCGAGCCACGGTTCGGAGCTCATGGTAGTCTGGGCCTGGTACAGCATGTTGCCCCAGCTTGCGGTCGGCGGCTGTACGCCTACGCCGAAGAAGCTCAGGGCACTTTCGAGCAGGATCGCGCGTCCGACCGCGATGGTTGTCGCAACGGCGGCCGTCGCGCCGACGCCCGGCAGGACGTGACGAAGCAGCACGCGTCGCGGTTCTGCCCCGATCGCGCGTGCCGCGGTGACGAACTCGCGCGTCTTGATCGACTGGACATCGGCGCGCACCACGCGCGCGGTCTCCATCCATCCGGCGGCACCGACCAGGAGGATCAGCACGGGCACGCTGGGCGTGAGGATGACCGCGGCGATCATGAGGAGTGGAAGTCGCGGAATGGACAGCATGGCGTCGGTGAGTCGCATCAGCAGGTCGTCCACCCATCGGCCGGCGTACCCTGCTATCGCGCCCATCGTGACACCGATCGCGGCACTCACGGCTGCTGAGACGAGGCCGATGGCCAGCGAGATGCGCGCGCCGAACAGCACGCGCGTGAAGACGTCGCGTCCAAGTTCATCGGTGCCGAACCAGTGAGCTGACGACGGCGCGCCGCGCCGGCTGGCGAGGTCGAGCGCGTCCACGCTGAACGGAGCGATGACGGGCGCGAGGAGCGCCAGGAGGATGAGCGATGAGTGCACCACCGGCCACGAACGCCTGGCGGGGGGCGCTGTGCCCTGGCGCAATCACGCTGGTTCGCGCGTGCGGGGATCGAGCGCGTACACGGCCACGTCCGCAATGAGATTCAGCGTGACGACCGCAACGGACGCGCACATCAGGAAGGCCATCAACACCGTGTAGTCGCGTTTCGCGAGCGCTTCGGTGAACAGGCTGCCAAGCCCGGGCCACGCGAACACGCTTTCCGTCACGACCGCGCCGGATGCCATGATCGACGCATCGAGCAGGACGACCGTCGCAAACGACAGCAGCGCGTTGCGGAGCGCGTGGAACAGCACGATGCGGCGCTCACTCGCGCCACGCGCGCGCACACCGCGGATGAACGGCAACGACAGCGCCGTGCGCATGGACCCGCGGAGATATCGCGACCATCCAGCGGCATGGGCCACGGCAAGCAATGTCGCGGGCAAGACGAGGTGCGAAAGCGTATCGGCGACTCCAGCCCCGCCAAACGACGAGCGTCCGGACGAGGGGAACCATCCGAGCGCATTCGCAAAGGTGAGCTGGAGGACGAGGCCAAGCCAGAACACGGGCAGCGACATGCCCGCGACCGCGCCGAGTGTCGCGAACCGGTCGAAGCCCTGGCGCACGGCTGCGAGAATCCCGACAACCGTAGCGACGAGGACGGCGAGAAGCGTCGACGTGGCAATGAGCTGGAGCGAGGCCGGGAGCCGTTCCGCGAGCCGGTCGATCACGGGCCGACCATCGGCGTAGCTATATCCCCAGTCGCCGCGTACAAAGGCGGTTGCCCACGCGAGATACTGTTCCGGCAGCGACCGGTCGAGCCCCATGGCGCGACGGAGCCGTTCGATGTCCTGCGGCCGCACATTCGGGTTTTCGAGATAGAGCGCGAGGGGCCCGCCCGGTACCGCATGAATCAGGGCGAATACGAGCAGCGAGACGAGGAACAGGAGAGGAATTGCCTGCGCCACCCGGCGTGCGAGGAATCGAAGCACCGGCGCCCGTGCTCCGGTTCAGTGGTCGGCGCGCATGATCACGGTGTCGCGCCATCAAAGGTCCACTCGTGCACGTTCCAGAATGGACCAGCGTTGGTGGGATTTCCGCGAAAATTCTTCAGCGCCGCTGGCACCGCGTCGATCTTGGAGGTGTTATACAGCACGATCTCCGGCACGAGCTCGGCCACGCGCTTCTGCGCTTGCCGCAGGAGGTCGGTGCGCTTTGCCTGATTCACCTCGCGATCCGATGCGTAGAGCAACGTCGTGAGTGCGTCGTCCACCAGAAAATTGATGTTGCGTCCTGCGGGCGGGGTCCGGTCAGCGGCAAAGAACAAGGTGATCTCAGGGTCTGCGCCGGTCTGCCACCAGTGCAGCATCGCGTCGAAATCGCCTGCGAACCAGAGCGTGCTGATGGAGGTGCCATCGATCAGCTTCACGCTGGCGTCGACGCCGACGTCCTTGAGCTGCTTCTGTATCGCCTGCGCGACGTTCTCGCGTATCGCGAATCCTGCTTGCGTGATGAGCGTGAATGCGAGCGGCTTTCCGTCCCTGACACGTGTGCCGCCGGGCCCGGCCTTCCATCCCGCCGTATCGAGCTGTGCGCGCGCCTTCGAAGGATCGAACTCGTAGGTCGTAACATCCGGTTCGTATGCCCAGGACAGCGGCTGGATCGGCCCGTTCACCCGTGTCACCAGGCCGTCGAGGATCGTGCGGATGATCAGGTCGCGATCGATCGCGTGTGCCAGCGCCCGACGCACGCGAACGTCAGCGAACGGAGGAAAGTGCTTTTCATTGAGCGTCACGTGCTCGTAGCCGTTGCCAAGGACCTGGTTCAGGCGCAGGGAAGACACCGCCCGTAATTCACGAACCTTGTCCCACGGCACGAGCGCAACGAGATGCACTTCGCCCGCTTTCAACTGATTGATGCGCGTCGTTGTGTTGGTCACGAAGCGGAACAGGATTTTGTCGATCTTCGGATACTCCGGGCCGCGCCAGTACTCCTTCACTTTCTGCAGCAGGATGTATTCGCCCGTCTTCCACTCTGCGACGCGATATGGCCCGGTGCCGAGGGGTGCGCGGTTGTAGTCGTTCGCCTTGTCGATGTCCCGCCCATCGAGCACATGCTTCGGGAGCGTTCCCCGCGCGAACTGCATGCGATAGGGCGCGTACACTTCGCGATAGTGGACGATCGCGGTGAGTGAATCCGGCGTGTCGACGGAGGCGATCCGGTCGAATCCGTCGGTGCTCTCGGGCTTCCAGTCTCCCTTGTTGATCGCGTCGACCGTGAACTTTACGTCGGCCGACGTATGCGCGCGGCCATCATGCCACTTCACTCCCGGCCGCAACTTCCACACGACGTCCATGCCGCCGTCGGGGCGAAGGCGCACTCCCCCATTCTCCAGGGTCGGGATCTCGCTCGCCAGCACCGGCACGATCTGCATCTTCTCGTCGTTGGTGACCAGCCCCTCGACGACGCACGATTCGATGTCCTCGAGGATGTGCGTCGAGTAGCGGTTCAGCACGTCGGGCTCGCGGTCGTAGCCGACGATCAACAGGTCGTTTGACGGCCCTGACCGGCCACCTCCCTCGGCGCATGCGGCGAGCGCCACCAGCATGACAACGAGTCCGGGAATTCTCATGACACGCCGCCCGTCATCAGCCGGGCGATCATGGGGACGGGAATTGACCCGTGCGACAACAACTCGTCATGAAACTCGCGCAACGGCTTCCGGGGCATGGAAGCCCGCAGGTCGAGGATGCCCTGGGTGCCGAGCCAGTACATCAGCGCCGTGCACGGAAACATCGAGTTCTTCACGGCTTCGTTCCGCGCCATGTCGGGATGCATACCGACTTGCTCCGCGTAAAATTGCACTGCGCCGTCAAACGTCATTGTCCCCTCGTGCAGCTCGATGTCCACGATCGCGCGACCAAGAAACCGAACCCGGGTATGCTGTTCCGATACGCGTTCAAGCGGCGTGAGAAATCCCAGTTCGTCCATCAGGCCGGTCGCGTAACACGCCCACCCCTCGGCCATCGTTCCACCGCAGAACATGCCGATCCGGCTCGCGCAGTCGACGGCCGCGATCCGGCCGATGCGCGACGCCGCCCGGTGATAGGCATGCCAGTTCTGCACATGGTGACCCACGGCGCCGTGGTGCACGACATGATTGAGCTTGATGACACTGCGAGAGACCGGCGCTGATGGAACGACGTAGTCGTGCATGACGTACGGATCGTACGGCGCCGGTGAGCGATAGAACAGATAATAGAGATACGGGGCAGCGGCGCGCGTTGCCTCGGGGATCGGCGTGTATCTGATGGGCCACTCGGGCCACGATACGGCGTCGTGCGTCGCGACATGCGCGCGGCAGGCGTCCCACACGCGCTGAAACTCCCCGAGATACTCCTCAGCGCCCGGCACGTCGCTGGCGAGCGCCTGCTCGGCGTCGGCCCAGCCCATTTCATGAAGGCGCGCGCGTTCCTCGGCAAAACGATGGCGGGCCTCCGCGAGAAGATCTGCACGTGACCGGCGCGTTTGATGACCGCGATGCAGGAGCAGGTCGAACAACGCGGTGCCGCAGGCCATGGTGGAATCGGGTGCTACGGGCACCGTCTCGAGCCAGCGGGCAAAGGCGGCGAACGCCGGAGACGCGTCTGTGCCCAGCTTGATGGCACCCTCGCATTCGCGCACCGCCTTCGCGATCCACAATGCGGGGATTGGCTGGCTCAGCGTCGCACGGGCTGATTCGAGAAAAGCAGGAATCGCCGCGATGCGCGCGTCTGCCGTCCGTCCGCGCGTGATGAGCCCGATCACGGAGAACGCGGCCTCACCGACCCACAGCGACGGATTTCCCCGAATCCCGTGCTGGCTCGCGTTCTCGGCGAGTTGAATGTCCAGGTACGCGCCTGCGAGCTCCGCATCCACAGCGTCCGCGCCTTCGTAGCGTCCGACGTCGAGCTCACCGCGCAGCGAACGCATCTCGGCGTCGAGCGCGTCGATACCCGCTGGCGACCAGTCCGGAAGCAGGTCGTCAAAGGCGTGGACGCCCGTGAACGTCGCGTTCACGGGGCGGCGCCGGTAATACTGCAGAAAGAACCTCTCGAGCGCGTCGCTCACCCGGCGAGCGGAATGCTGACCCAACGGCGCTCGCGGAACGACCGCTCAACGGCGTTGATCAATTCCTGGACATGCGCGCCATCCTCGAAGCTTCCTTCATTGCGCGGACCCTCCTCGAGGATCTCGGTAATGAATGAGCTGACAAGGTTCGCATAGAACAGGGAGCGCCATGATTCCCGCTTGCTGCCACCGGGTGGGTAGAAGTGGCTTGGCACTTCGATGTCGCGAAACTCCACCTGGCCGGCGGTAGCGCCCTTCAGCGACTCGCAGATCCCGTTCTCCTCGACCAGGCGACAGATGAGCGCGCCCTTGCTGCCGTACACCCGTGCCTCGAGTCCGGGATAATTCCCGACAGTCACGAAGCTCGTCTGGATCGATCCGATCGCGCCGCTCGCGTACTCACCGATGAAGATGTCGCCATCGTCGATGTTCATGCGCATCATCGTTCCTGTCGCCCGCACTACGCGTTCGGGAATAAAGTTTCTCATGGTGCCGACGACCTGGTTGAACCGGCTGCCCATGAACAGGTGGCCGAGGTCCATGATCGGCGCCCCGTAGCCCTCGAGTGATGAAACCTGGATCACCGACTGGTCGGCTTCATGGTCGACCTGCCGCAGGGGTGTTTGCGGGTCGAGCCACTGTGAATTCTGCTCGTACCCGTTGAAGATGAAGGGCGTGCCGACGAATCCCTCGTCGATCAATGCCTTCATGTATTGCATGGCTGGGCTGTACCGAAAGGTGAACCCGAGCTTCGTCTTGACCCCCTTCGCGCGTGCCAGTGCAGCGGCGCGCAACGTCTCCTTGTAGTCGTACGCGACCGGCTTTTCGCAGAGCACGTGCTTGCCTGCCTCGAGCGCCGCCCAGCTCAGGTCGAAGTGCGTCGCGCTTGGGGTACAGACATCAATGAGATCGACGTCGCTTCGCGCGATCAGTTCCTCGTGCGAGCCGTACACAGTCGGGATGCCGAATTTCGAAGCGAGCTCACGCGCCCGCTCAATCACGGGATCGGCGATCGCCACGAGTTCACACCGCGTGTCGCGCTTGTAGCCCGGGAGATGTGCGAGTTCTGCCCAAGCCCCTGCTCCCAGCACTCCGACGCGTACACTCAATGGGCCACCAGGGTGCAGGTTTCCTTCACCGCGAGACTAGGCTGGCAGAAGCAACGCAATATGGCCGTCGTGCAGAGTCCGCATCACCTCCCGTCGTCAATCGGACCTCGGTCTGGACTCCCTTCACTTCCCCGACAGGGATACATTCCGCTCGTTCCTTCGTGGTCCTCAGGGTGAACTCACCAAATCCGCGCCCCCCCGGCCGCACTCCGCCGGGGATAAAAATCGTTCCCTCCTCGGCGTTTGATCCGCTCGCTGCCCTCCATGATCTGGAGGCGGGCGTGGTGTGCGTCAACGCTGAATGGCGCATCGTGTTCGCCAATCGCGCATGGGAACGGGCGCTTGGCGCGACTCCCGGCGAGTATGCCGGTGCGGATCTCTGGACGTCGTTCCCGACCCTTGACCACGCTCCGGAATCCGCTGCGGTGCGCGCCACCGCACGCGACGGCGAGGTGCGCACCTTCACGATCGTGTACAACGACGCACGCGTCCGTGGGACATACGTGGTGCGCGCCAGCCGGCTTTCGACCGGCGGGGTAGTGCTCGCGCTCAGGGACAACGCCAAGCACATCGAAGCGCGCGAGCGCGGGCGTGAGAACGAGGACCTGCGCCGCCACGCCGAAGAACTGCTCGATCAGGCTCAGGTCGCGAGCCAGGCAAAGAGCGTCTTCATCGCGACCATCTCCCACGAGTTGCGCACGCCCCTTACCGCGCTGACGGGCTACGGGGAACTACTCGCCGACGAGATCGTCGGGCCGCTCTCGAGTGCACAGCACGAGGTCCTCGATCGCATGCGGTCGGTGACGCATCACCTCACCGCCATGATCGACGAGCTGCTGGCCTACACGCGTCTCGAGGGTGGTCGCGAGTCCATGCATGCCGGAGAAGTCCACGCCGACACGCTCATCCAGGCGACCATCGCCGTTGTCGAGCCGCTCGCGCGCGCGAAGGGGCTGGCG
>JBKJKH010000304.1:0-4423 GCA_046597595.1 Gemmatimonadaceae bacterium | reverse complement strand
TGGTTGCCCGTGAGTTGCCACGCGATCTGAGGAGGCGGAAATGTAGGCACGACAACGAGATAGAGAGTTGACAGGCCGCGGCAAGATCGCTAGTCTCCCCCTCTGTAGTCAACCGCTGTTACCCCACTTCGTGCATTCCGCGCGGCTCTTTTCCTCCCTGCTCGGCGCCGCGCTGCTCGCGCCCTTTGCTCAGGCTCTCACGCAGGTCGCACCGGGGCCGCTGGACAACGCCGCCGTGCTTCCTGCCGGTACCCTGCGCTTCGGCATCGCCCCGCGCTGGACCGCCGCCGACCGCCGCTTCGGCTCTCCTGTTGACGGTGGTTCGACGTCTCAGGATCTGGCCGCATTTCTTTCGGCCGATTCGCTTGGCGTCCGCGAGGCGCCGTCCCTCACCCCGTTCGAGGACCGCATTCGCGCTGTCAGCGCGGTGCCCGCCTTTCGTCTCTCCCTTGGCACCACCCGCGTCCGGGCCCAATCGCGCTCGACGTCTGTTCCGCTCACTATCGAGTACGGACTCGGGCGGCGGTTCGCTCTCATGGTGTCGGTTCCGATCGTCCGCTCGGTGACGAATCTCGTCGCCGACGGCAACGTGAACGACAGCACCGCAAACGCAGGCATCAGCCCGCGGGTCTACAACGAGGCAGAGGCGAGCCGGCTGACGACGCTCGCGAGCCAATTCAGCAGCGCCCTTTCCCAATTGCGGTCGCGCTATCCCGCGTGTTTTGGCGCGAGTCCTGGTGCAGGATGCCCTGCGATCGCGCAGCTCGACGCCTCCGCGCGTAGCTATGCGGGCCTTGTCGCCGGAACCTACGGCGCGGTGGCGCTCGTCCCTCTCGCCGGAAGCGCGGCGCACGACTCGGTGCTCGCCCGGCTCATTTCCTTCAACGACCAGTTCCGCGCGGCACTGGGCCTCGCGCCCACGATCAACCCGATTGGCATTCGTCCGCTCGGTGCACTGCCGATTGCCAACGCAGACCTCCAGCGCCTCGTCACCGACACGACGTTCGGCATCACGGCAGATTCGCTCGGGCCCGTGCAGCGCGTGTCGCTCGGTGCCGTCGAGGTCGGGCTCACCGTCGGGCTCCTCGATCACTGGAACGCGCTCGCCGGGCCGAAGATCCGCGCGTCTGCCACTGCGCTCTATCGCGCGGCGACTGGGAAGCCGGGCCGACCAAGCGTCTTCCTTGATGCGGCAACAGGCGATGGACAGGCAGACATCGAGGGACGCTTCGCTTTCGACGCGCGTGTGGCTCGGCGCGTGGTGGCGAGCGCATGGGCGAGTTACACCCTCCAGATGTCCGACGAGATCGACATGCGCGTGGCGCAGGCCGGAGTCCGCCTTCTCCCGGTCTCGCAGCGGTCTACCGTGACGCGCAATCTCGGCGACCAGGTCGGCATCGACGGGCGGGCGAGCTACTTTCTCAACGGCTACCTCGCGGGGATCGCGATGTATGGATTTTCGCGGCGTGGGTCCGACGTGTACACGCCAGACCTGGCGACCGGAGGGCTCCAGGCATTTTCGTCGCCCGCCCAGAGCGTACAGAGTCTCGGCATTGGATTGACCTACTCGACGCTGGACGCCTTCTCCCGCGGTCGCGGACGCGTGCCGATGGAAGTGGCGTGGCTGCATCGCCAGGCGTTCGCCGGCTCGGGCGGCGCGCCGAGGACGTTCAGCGATGCCGTGGAGTTGCGGTTTTACGCGGGCGGGTCGCGACGGCGGGCTTCTCGTTAGGCGCTGACACCGGCTCGGCCGCCACGGTCAGCAGTTCGCGCGCATGGGCGCGGCTGACGTCGCTCTCGGGATCGCCGCCCAGCATGCGCGCAATCTCCGCGACGCGGGCTTCGCCGGCGACGACGCGCACATCCGCGGTGGTCACGCCACTCGCAGCGCCCTTGCTGACGACGATGTGCTGGTGTGCGCGCGCCGCGATCTGTGCGAGATGGGTGATCGCGAACACCTGGTGATGTGAGGCCACGCGCCGCATCGTTTCGCCGACGCGCAGCCCGACGGTGCCGCCGATGCCCGCATCCACTTCGTCGAAGACCAGCGTCGGCACGCGATCGAGCCGGGCAAGGATGGTCTTCAGCGCCAGCATCACGCGCGAGAGTTCCCCGCCCGAGGCGACGCGCGCGAGTGGCCGGGGCTCGTGCCCGAGGTTGAGCGTGACACGAAAGTGCACACTCTCCGCTCCCGTGGTTGTCGGCTCCGGCAGCGATTCGAGGCGGACCTCGAACCGGCCATCCGGCATGCCGAGGTCGGGGAGCACTGCATCAACCGATTCCGCGAGCCGCATAGCCGCCGCGCGACGCAGGGCGGTCAGCCGCGTCGCGTGCTCACCGAGCGCGCGTGAGGCCGATGCTTCGCGCGCGGCGAGCGTGCGCAGGTCGAGGTCGGCCCCGTCGATCAGGTCGAGTTCGACGCGTCCGCGTCGTGCCGTCTCGATCACATCAGAGAGCGCGGGCCCGTACTTCTTCACGAGCCGAAAGAGCAGGTCACGCCTGCGCTGGACCTCGGCGAGGCGCTCGGGATCGAGGTCGACGCTCGATTCGTAACGCTCCAACTCGCCGGCCAGCGATTCGAGTGCATAGAACCCGGCGTCAAACATCTCCTGCAGGGGCGCGAGCGACGGATCGATGCGCTGGATGTGCGAGAGCGAGCGCTGCACGGCGCTCAGCTGTGCGAGCACGGTTTCTTCGCTGCCGTCGAGGGCGAGGCGCATGCCCGACGCGAGCGCACGCAACTCATCGGCGTGTTCGAGTCGCTTGGATTCCTCCTCGAGTCGGGCGTCCTCGCCTTCCACGAGGCGGGCGTCCTCGACCTCCTGGGCGACGTGACGCAGGTAGTCGGCACGTCTTTCCGCATCGGCCTTGCGCGCCACCAGCGTCTCACGCTCCCTGCGTGCGTCCGCGAGTGCGGCAGCCGCTTCACCAACGGCCCGCGCCTCTTCGCCTGCCCCACCGAACGCATCGAGTATGCGCCTCTGCGAGTCGGGGTCGAGCAGCGTCTGCGCTTCGTGCTGGCCGTGGAGATTCACCAGGTGACGGCCAATCTCCGCGAGTACCGCCGCGGTCACGGGCCCGTTGTTGGCCCACGCGCGCGCGCGCCCTGCCGCCGAGATCTCGCGCTTGAGCACGAGGACGTCCTCACTCGCGTCTACGCCGCGCTCCTCGAGCAGCGCCAGCAGTTCCGGCCGCCTCTCGATCTCGAAGACGCCTTCCACGCTCGCCCGGTCGGCGCCGGAGCGAATAAGGTCCGCGCTTGCGCGCTCACCGAGGAGAAGCCCGAGTGCCTCGACGATGATGGACTTCCCTGCTCCGGTCTCGCCGGACAGCACGTTGAAGCCCGGCTCGAGCCTGAGCGAGAGCGCGTCGATGATCGCGAAATTCTTTATTCGAAGCTCGGTCAGCACAGCAGTTCAGTCTCGGTCCGCGAGCCCGCCCCAGCCCAGCTTGACACGAAGCCGCTCGAGGAACGACATGCCCGGAAAGCGTACGATGAGCACCGGCGTCTGCGCGCGACGCGCAAATACGGTCTCCCCTGCGGCCAGTTTGGTTCCGACCTGGCCATCAACCGTCACCAGAATCTCGCTGCTCTCACCATCTGGTTGCAGCGACACCGTGCAGCTGGCAGGAAGCACCAGCGGACGGATCGCCAGCGTATGCGCCGCGATCGGCGTGAGGATGATCGATTCAAGGGTGGGCACGACAACCGGTCCGCCGGCTGAAAGCGAATACGCCGTCGAGCCGGTCGGCGTCGAGACCACGAAGCCGTCTGCCGAATAGGTGCCAACCAGCTCCCCGTCGACCGAGACGCGCACGCGGATCACGCGCGCGAAGCCGCCCTTGTGTACCACCGTGTCGTTCAGTGCGAGCCAGTGCTCGCGCTCACGCCCTTCGATGTCGACCGCACGAACATCGAGCCCCATGCGCGCGTCAGCGCGATAGTCCCCAGCGGCGAAATGCCGGAGCGCCTCCTCGAGGTCAGTGGCCTGACAGGCGGTGAGAAACCCCAGCCGTCCGAGGTTGATCCCGAGGATCGGCACGGGCCGTCCGGCGAGAAAACGTGCCCCGCGCAGCAGTGTCCCGTCGCCACCTAACGAGACCAGGACATCGAGCTCCAGGGGATCCTCGAGCAGCGATCCCCCGCCCGCGATCTCGTGCAGGTCTTTCTCGAAGGACAGCTGCAGCCCGAGCTCAGGCGCAAGCTTGAGGAGCGTTCCCAGGATGACGGGCAACTCCTCATATCCCTTGTGCCCCAGGACGCCGACACGAATCACCCCGCCAGCGCCTCGCTCTCGAGCAGCGCGCGCACACGCTGCGCGATGCCCGGCGCGTCGAGCCCGCACATCGCAAGTTGGCGCGCCCGCGGCGCGGCATAGATGACGCGATCCGGCACGCCGTGCGCGATCACCTTGATGGACGG
>JBKJKH010000604.1:0-3858 GCA_046597595.1 Gemmatimonadaceae bacterium | reverse complement strand
GTGGAGCGCCAAGCAGCCCAACCTCGAGTTTATCGACAACGGAACCGCTGACACCGTTGGTTTCCGCCGCCCCGCCGGCCCGGTGTTCTGGTCGGCCACCGCGCGCCCCGCCGATGGGCCACGCCTGGAGCTGCTGCCGCGCTCTGGCGACGCCCTTCCCGCCGAAGCGCGCTCGATGGCCCGCGATATCCTCCAGTCGTTCACGCGCGAAGAACTCGACAACGAGACGACCCTGCGCATTCCGTTCCAGGCGCTCAAGGGTCCCGCGACCCGCGCCAAGGTCAAGGAATTGATGGCGACGCTGCTCGCGTAGCGCGCAGCGAAAAAAAGCGGCGCCGGTTCACATCTCGTGAACCGGCGCCGCTCTCCGTTTCCCCCACCTCAGGGCATGACGACGACGTATTTTTCCATCCGCGCCACTTCGTCCTTGTCGACGTACTTCCCAATTTCGCGCCGGAACTTGTCGATGTTCGGATAGGGCCGGTACTCCTCGAATTCGTGCTTCATCTTCTTGCCGACCCCGGGGACCATGAGAATCTCCGCCGCGGTCGCCTTGTTCAGGTCGATCGGCTTGAAGACGTGGACATAGACGCCCTTCCGGGCGGCCGAGTCCGGAAGCTGGGCGACAAGCACCTTCTCGACGGCGAGCATGTCGTTGAACGGCCGGGCAGCGATGAGCGCGTCGGCGGCGGCGGGCGTCATGCCGGCGACCGCCGAGAGTTGCTCCTTGGTCGCGCTGTTCGGATCGAGCACGGTACCTGTCGCGGACGACATGCCGGCTGAAGCGGCGGGCGAATCAACGACGGCTGCAATGGCGATCGCGGCGGTATCGGCAGGCGCCTCGTCCTTCTTCGCGCACGAGAGAAGTGCGGCGAACAGCGGTGCAGCGAGCAGCAGGGAGCGCGGTATCATGATTCCTCTCGAGTAATTGCTGGTAGTTGCTGGTAGTTGCGGGCAAGTTCTGCTCCGTCGGGTCATCCCCGGGCCAGTCGTGCGTCGTACTCCCGCGTCTCCTCGTCAAACATGGCGCCGTCACCCGCTTCGGCGTTCTCGGCCGCACGCGCCGGCTTGCTCGTTGCTGGAATGACGCAGTGCACGCGCGGATCGCTGAGAATCCATTTCAGGAGCGCCTGACCCCACGTCCGCACGCCGAATCGTTCCAACGGCTGCAGTACGGCGGGGCCCGGAGGAGAGGTCATCAGCTTCCCGCTGCCCAGCGGCTCCATGACGAGTACGCCAAGCCCGAGTTCCTGCGCGAGGGGCAGCACCTCGCGGTCCACAGTATGGTCGGCGGCGTTGTAGGGGATCTGGATCATCCCGAGCCTCCCGGTCTGCATGACGGTCATCAGCTCGGGAAACGCGCTGTGCTGGTAGTGCGTCGCGCCCACGACCTTCACCGCGCCCCGCGCCTTCAAATCCTCCAACACCGGGAGATGCTCCTTCCACGCGACGAGGTTGTGGACCTGATAGATGTCGACGTTGCCGTCATACCACGCGAGCGCGTTGTCGATCTGTGTGCGCCCCGTTTCGAGCGATGGCGTCCACACCTTGTCCGCAACGATGACCGTGTCGCGCCGCCCTTTGAGCAGCGTGCCGAGTACTCGCTCGGAAGCCGCATACATCGGACTGGTGTCGAACAGCGTGGTGCCATTCGCGATCGCGGTGTCGACGAGATCGCGGCGGTCGTCGGGGTCCTGGACGTCGAGTGATTTCCAGCTACCCATGCCGATGACGGGGACAATCAGCCCGGACTTGCCGAGGGGGCGGTGCTCCATGCGTCAAGAATAGCGTGGTTCGCGAGGCAACAAAGTGGTGCGGTTGAAAGGGCCGCACGAAACTGAATTACGCGGACTCCAACGGACGTGCACATGAATGACTCTCCCGTAGACCCGGCGCTCACCGAGAGGATCATTGGGAGTTTTTATTCAGTGTACGACGACCTGGGATATGGATTCCTGGAGGCAGTGTATCGGAACGCGTTGGCAGGGGACCTGGCCGATCAAGGAATTCGATGCGAGCGGGAGGCACCCTTCGAAGTGAGACACAAAGGGCGCGCGGTCGGGTTCTACCGGGCGGACCTCGTCATCGAGAAGTGCGTTATCATTGAAGTCAAATCATCGGAGTTGTTGCCGCGTACGGCCGAACGCCAGCTCCTGCACTATCTGCGGGCGACGGGCATTCAACTCGGATATGTGTTTCACTTCGGGCCAGAAGCCCGGCTATATCGAAAAGTACTTACCCGCTGATGGGAGCCCTTGTCTTGATGTGCCGGTGGGCAGTGAGGGGCTCGCAGGGGGACGCGGACGAACGCAGACACGAGCGGACAAACGCGGACGCCTGATGAAGAATTCACCGCCAATCCGGCATTGACCGCAGGAATGACAAGAAGGGAAGAAGATCGGCTCTGACAACCGCGACGCAGTCGCTGTTGTCCGCGTCCGTCCGCTAGTGTCCGCGCATGTCCGCGTTGTCCCACCCCAGCCGTACCGCGCCAGCTTGGCACGGCGCGACCAGCGCTACCGCGCCAACTGCCCCGCAAACTTCCACTCCGCCCGAAAATCACGTGTCAGCGGAGTGCCAGCCAGCCGCGCCCGGACCAACTCGACCGGGATGCGCCCACCCTGCAGCACGGCATCGTGGAACGCCCGGTCAGTCATCCGACCCGAGCCAACGAGTTCTCGATGCAAGGCATAGAACTCGAGGCCCCCCAGCATGTACGCAAGTTGATACAGTGGCGGATAGGTCCCATTGAATGACCGCCGCACCTCGGCCGTCGCGTTCGCGCGCTCATGGCCCACGCGATCCACAAGGAAATCGATCGCCTCCTGCGGCGTCATCTCACCAAGATGGAACTTCACGGAGAAGATGATCCGCGCGGCACGGTGGTTTCTCCAGAACAGCGCACCGATGCGATCTTCGGGTGTCTTCGTGAAGCCGCGGTCCCAGAAAAGCATCTCCCAGTAGAGCGCCCAACCCTCGGTCCAGAACGGTGTGGCAAACGCCTGACGATGCGCATTGTGGCGCGGCGTCATGTACGCCTGCAGGCCGTGGCCCGGGATCAGCTCATGAAAGACGACAGCGCGCGAGAAGTGCGGGTTGTTCCCGCGCAACGTCATCATCTTCTCGTCCTGAGTCATTTCCGCTGTCGGGAACGCAACCTGGAGCACTTCGCCGCCCAACCAGAACGGCGCCACGCGCTGAGCATCCGGAGTCAGCATCTCCATTCGCCACATCTCCTCGGCCATCGCCGGAACCGTGACGAGATCATTCTTCTTGACGTAGTCGGTCGCCTCGCGCGCGAGTTTGAGTGCAAGCGTTGTCTGCTCACCCGGCTCGAGATAGGTCGATTTCACCTTCTCGAGCGCGTCGTGCCAGTCGGTGAAGCCCATTTCCTTCGCCGCCTTCTTCATCTCCCCCTCACCCCACGCAAACTCACGCTCGGCCAGCGCGAGCAGTTCACGTGGAGTGTACGCGATGAACTCGAGCGCGAGATCCGCCGCGAGTGCGTCGGCGCCGATGGGATCGCCAACAATCGGCTCCTCATCGCCCTCCTTCATTCCCAATACTCGTTCGCGCAGGGAACGCGAGTACGCGCGGAGACCGTCCGACGTGCGCTTGTACGGCTGCGACACCCACCAGGTGAACGACGGGTCGTAACTGTTGTAGAACGTGTACCATTGTTCGAGCGTCGTGCGCGCATTGTCGATGAGCTGGACACTGCGGAGCGCGAGGACGCGACGCGCGTGCCCGGAGTCCGCGATCGAACCGCCAGCGGAGGCGCGCGTCGGCGCCGGCTTATCGAGCGCAGCACGCAGCGAGTCGATCTGCTTGGCGACGCCGTTCAGGATACGCGCCGCA
>JBKJKH010000136.1:0-4488 GCA_046597595.1 Gemmatimonadaceae bacterium | reverse complement strand
AACAGCGCCGGGCCGAGCGGATGAAGAGCCAATTGATCCGGACGGTGAGTCACGAGCTGCGGACGCCGTTGACCGCGGTGCGAGGGGCGCTCGACCTGCTTCAGCGAAAGTCGGACGCGCTTGGCGAGAGCGGGAAGACTCTGCTGGCGATGGCATCGCGCAACGTCGCGCACCTGGTGCGAATGGTGAACGACCTGCTCGATGTCGAGCGCATCGAGTCGGGTGCGGCGACGATGGAGCAGGAATGGACGGATGCGCGCGTCCTCCTCGACACAGCGCGCGAGATCACCCAGACCATTGCGGACTCGGCGGGCGTGACGATCGAGACGCAGCCAGCATCGCTGGATGTGTGGGGCGATCCCGACCGGTTGGTGCAGGTGCTGACGAACCTGATCGGGAACGCCGTGAAATTTTCGCCGCGCGGCGGGATCGTGTCATTGTCGGCGGTGCGGTTCGACGACGATACCGCGATTTGCTTCACCGTCAGTGACCAGGGCCGCGGCATTCCGGCGGAGCACATTGACTCGATCTTCGAGGCGTTCGAGCAGGTGGAGGCCGCGGATGCGCGGGATCACGCGGGGTCCGGCCTGGGGCTGACGATCTGCCGCGCGATCGTCCGGCAGCATGGCGGGATCATCTGGGCGGAGAGCGAGCCGGGTGAGGGGAGCATTTTCCGGTTCATGTTGCCGGCGCACTTTGATGTGCGCGAGCCGGTGTGAGCGTGTCCGTGGCGTGATTGGCGCGCTCGCCTCCTACGGCAAGAGCGTGAATGCTCGCGCATGCCGCGGACGAATCACCCCAAAGTGGCGACGATCTGTCGTGAGCAATTCCCGCGCACCCAGTCGCTCGGCGATCGCGATGATGCTCGCGTCGACGAATCCAATGCGGAGATCTGCATACTTGCGCATCAGCTCCGCGGCGCGTTGAACATCTTCTCCTTCAAGAGGCTCTACGGGGAATTCGCCGTTCACGACCGCGTCGATGAACGTTTCCTCGGCTGCGGGGCCAATGCGCGAAGCGAGGAGATACGTGATTTCGGGGAGTACTGTCACTGGAACCACTACTGCGGGATTCGCCTCGGTCCACCAGCGCGCGACGCGACTATGCCAGGCGTCGTCCTTGTCGACGAGCGCGTAGAGCGCGCCCGTGTCGACGATCACGGTCATTCGTGCGGGTGCTGCCACAGCAGGTCGTCGACGTTCGCTGAAGTCGCTTTGTCGCCGCTGGCAAACTTGCCAGTGATGGACGGCAGCGCCGTCGCCGAACGAGGGCGCGCAAGGTATTCGGTGAGCGCTTCTCGCACGAGCGTGGCGAAGCTGACTCCCGCGCGACGCGCATGGCGCTGTGCGCGCGCCAAGGTGTTTTCGTCGAGAAAGACTGTCGTGCGCTTCATGACATACATATTACAAGAGATGTATGTCGCCGACAAGATGGTCGGCATGCACTCTCCTCAGGCCCTTCGCTGTTATCCGCGGCGTTCCGCTGCATCCGCCCGATCCGCGATAGCGCCACGCCTTCCCTCGAAACCATTTCTCTGCGGTTCTGGGTTGCAACGATATCGCGGATGATGCGGATGATGCCGAAACTGCGCGGATAACTGCGTGAGGGCTGATGACGCGAGGATGACGGTCGTGCTTCATGTTGACAGGCCTTCCCGCTACGCTTGCCTCTTCTTCACAATACTGCTAAGGTTATGGAAGCGGTTTCACCGCTCCCGCGCAAGCCGCTCGTCTTCGTCGCCTCCGCCCGCAAGCAACTCCAGCGGATGCCGGAGGAAGTACAGCGATCCTTCGGCTTCAAGTTCGATCGTGCTCAGATCGGGCGCCACCCCATGGGGGCGCGCCCGTTTGGGGAGGGCCTGCCATCTGACATTCTGAAGTTGGCTTACGACGAAGACGGCGAGACCTATCGCGCCGCGTATGTCGTGGCATTCGGGGGCGTCGTCTACGTGCTGGACGTCTTTCAGAAGAAGTCGAGATCGGGAAAGGCGACACCAAGGCCGGACAGGGCCCGTGTGAAACACCGGTACCAGATGGCGAAGATGCACTACGCATTGAACGATACCAGCGAATCCATTCGGAGAGGAGACAAGCGATGAGCCCTACGCGACGCAGGCCCACCGCCAAGTCGGCCGCACCGACGAAACGCAACGTGGAGTTCGAGGAAGGAAGCGGGAACGTCTTCGCTGACATCGGCCTTGCTGATGCGGACGAACTGCAGGCGAAGGCCAATCTTGTCCACGTCATCATCAATATCGTCGAGGACAAGAAGTGGACTCAGAAGAAGGCCGCCTCCGTGCTTGGCGTCGCCGAGTCCGAGATGTCAGATCTTATGAACGGCAAGCTGCGGCGGTTCAGTCGCGAGCGGCTCGAGCGTTACCTCAATGCGCTCGGCATGGAGATCCGCATCCAGGTGTATCCGCGTCCTTCTGGCAGGAAGCGCGCTGGCGTGTCGGTTCAGGTGCTCGGCCGCGAACGCGCGGGTCGATAACCGCCACCGCGCGTTTCCGAGGAGCGGACTTAGAGGCGCCGATGAGCGGCTGGGTACCTGAAGGCGCTCACGCCTGGGCAGCGAGCCACGCGTCGGGCGTGAGTGCGCCTGCACGCACCACCAGCTCATCGTCCCAGGTGATGAGCGGCGCTCCGAGCAGCTTCGCGGTGGCGGCGTACAGCGCATCGCTTCCACGCAGCAGGAGTTGGACGCCCAGCTCGCGCGCAATTTCGAGGAAACGGTCATCCAATGGATGGAGCGCGAGCGCTGGATGCGCGCGCAGTCGTTGCTCCACAAGTGCACCCACTGCGGAATCGCCGGCACGGCGCGCGATCGCGCACGACACTTCGAGCGTGACGAACGCCGGACCGTGAAGCCTCAGGTCGTCCCGTGCTGCCGCACGCAGAAAGTTTGCGCTTCGTGCATGGAAGTGATCGCGTGAGTCGAAGGCCGCCACCCAGATGTTCGCGTCAATGGTGAGCACCGCTCAGCTACGCTCGAGCCGGTTGCGATCAGCAGCAAGGATATCTGTGGCCGACGGACCGTCCGGCGTGTTTTGGAGCGACGACTCGCCGAGTTGAAGCCAGTCGTCGACCCACTGCTCGGCGGATCGCGGGGGCGACGCAGGCGGCGTTTCCCCGAGCCAGCGCTGGTAGAGCTCGATGGTGACCTCTCGAACCGTGCGGCCGAGGAGTGCGGATTGGGCCTTCAGGTGGCGGTAGAGGTCGTCGGGGATGTCGATAGTGGCTTTCACATCACCATGTTAGCAGTATAACTGTATTCCTGCAACTCCCATTGGCGGACCGATAGCGGTAGCGGACGAGGGGTCTTCCGGCTCGCGCAATGCCATCCGACCGCCTTCTACTGTACCATCTGCCCGTGCCCATAGGAGGCCACCGGGCCAGATCCATCTCCCTCTTGAGGCCAGATAGCGGCCGTTCGTACCGACGCGCGCGAGAATGATGCTATCGACGCGAGGCAGGACCCTCACCGTGAGCGGACGGGACGGCAAGCGCTCCGCAAAGGTTCGGGGTTCGCGAGCGAGTTGACGCTCTTTATCCCTTAGGATACACTTGGATGTCATTGAGGTTCGCCAGACCGAGCAGTTCGCTCGCTGGTTCGACGACCTGCGCGACGATCGCGCCAAAGCAAGGATACTCGTCCGGATTCGCCGGCTATCGCTCGGCAATCCTGGGGATGTGCGCCCGGTTGGCAGCGGAGTATCCGAACTGCGCGTCGATCATGGACCTGGGTACCGTGTCTACTTCATCGCGCGAGGAGCGACTGTGGTCATTCTGCTGGCGGGAGGCGACAAGCGAACTCAAAGGCGCGACATCGCGGTGGCTCGAGAGCTGGCGGATTCACTCTTGAACGCGGAGGCGGGATGAAACGGAAGGCGAAACCAGCAACGAGACTCTGGGACGCCGCGGAGCATCTCAAGACCGAGCGCGAGATGGCGGCGTATCTCGACGCAGCATTGGACGATGGGGATGACACCGTGGTCGCGGCGGCGCTGGGAGATATCGCTCGCGCCGTTGGGATGACCACGGTTGCGCGGGCGGCCGGCGTTGGTCGTGAAAGTCTATACAAGTCTCTTTCGCGGAACGGAAATCCAGAGCTCGGCACCGTGTTGCGGGTGCTGCGCGCGGTGGGCCTGCGGTTGCATGCCCGGCCGGCGTAGTTCACTACACAACGGCTCCGTCATAGCGAGTCCGTCATCGCGCCGTGCCCCCGGAGCGATCCGCCAACACCCCCTGCAGGAGCATCTCGATCAATCGCGACGCCATCGTGAGTCGCTTTTTCGTGCGTGAGCCCACCCGCGTAGTTCCGAGATCGAAGCCTTCGTCGATGAACTCCAGAACGAGTCCATGCGCCAGTGTAGTCACCGCCTTCTCCGCGTCGCCGAGCTGAGACGACCGCAGCGCTGACGCTTGAAGGAGCTGTCGCATGGGAACGACGAACACGCCATACGCGTAGGTTTTGCTTTCGGTGAGCTCC
>JBKJKH010000015.1:0-8933 GCA_046597595.1 Gemmatimonadaceae bacterium | reverse complement strand
GTTCCGCAGCTCGATGAACGCGACGGCGATGACGGGAACCACGCCAATCGCGCGGGGCGCGGAGCCGCCGCCGAGCCGGACGAGCTGCCCGCGCATGCGCACGATCTGGAGTCGTGTCGCATCGAGATCGACTTCACCGCGAAAGAGCACGACGCCCGCCGGCGTGTGCTTCCCCACGTCAACAATGGGCTCGACCAGCACGCGCGCGACGGGAATATCACGCCCATGGAGGCGCATCGTGACGACGGTGTCGCCGCCCGAGAACCGATAGTACCTGTCGCGGTCGCGGGCGAATGGGTGCACGGCGATCCTGTCGGGCTTCGCCTGCTTCATCTTCGCCGCGGCGCGCGCGCTATCGGCGGGCAGCAGCGCGCCGAAGAGGATCGAGAGGCGGTCCCCGTACAGCACGGGCACGATCCACGACTGCCGAAAATAACTCAGCGCCGAAATATTCAGCCCGATCGCCTGCGACCGGTACGCGTTGACACGCTGCTCGAAATCGCCATTTCGACTCCAGAGCAGCGTGCTTTGTGTCTGCTCCAGTTGCGCGACCATCTCGCCCGCGTCGGGGCGGCGCAGGAGCAGGGCTAGTTCACTCTCCGCCGTCGCCTGGTAGCCGCGGAGTGCGGCGGGCGGCGTGCGATTCGCGCGGCTCACGCCCTCGACGAGATCGCGAAGGGCCGGCGTCGAGTACGCGTTTGCCGGTGGAATCGCGGCGGCAATCTGGAGGGCGAGCATGACCGAATGCACGGACGAAAGGTCACTCCGAGCCTCCGCCGTTCGCTACCTGGCGCTGGCGCCAGCCGGCGGGGGACACGAACGGATTCGCGTGACGAAGGCGAGCCGCCAGCGACGCTGGGATGGAAGCGGAACGGCCGTGAGCAGCCTCCCTGAAACTCGAGTGAGCCGATTACGCCTCTTTCTCCGCGTTAAAGTGAAAGGAGGCAACTATGAACAGATTTCTCATGTGGGCGTTGGCCACCACGATCGCGTGGCCCCGGCTGCACGCGCAGGGCACTCCCTCGTCAGGCGCACCCGCATCGCCCGTTGACACCAGCCGTGCCGCACCGCGCGGTGGCTTCTGCTGGAGAGCGAAGCCGATGCCGAAGTGTCGCAGCTACCTCGTGACCGAGATGTCGATGGAGGTCCCAGTCGGCACGACCAAAGGCGTCGACTTCGATCCCATTCGCGACTTCGCACCCTTCGATCCCATCCGTGACTTCGGCACGCGGGTCGTCTGGGCCGGCGGCCTCATGGTCAATCGGTCCGCGAGCAGCGCGATCGGCGGGACCTTCGCCATCAGCACCGATGGCAATGTCCGGCTCGAGGCACGGCATCGGCGGTGGAAGCAGGTGCCTGCGGGCGCCCATGGGGCCGACCTTTCGGTCGGTTACGCGCAGAAGAGCGTGTGGCTGGACCCGAACACGGAAGTGACCGCGCGCGGAGTGACGGCTGCGCTAGGAGTTTCGCGCGGGGTGTTTGGCGTGCACACCCGGACGGACCTGCTGTACGGAGGAGGAAAGCCACGCGCGGCGGCGTTAGTCGGATTCAGCCTCGGATCGCATGCCGCACTTCTCGGAACCGCGGCGCTGGTCGGAACATTCTTCGCAATGATGGCGGGGGACCACTCGTAGGCATCACACGCCGCGTCGATGCAGTTGACAAGGAAGTTCTTCACAGGTCGCATACGATCCCTCAGTTCGGACAAATGCCCGCGGCGATCGTCTGCTTATCAATCACTGCAGTTTACTGAATGACGGAAGCGTTCAGTGGCTCAGTGGATCAGGACATCAGATGGCGCATCCGCGGATCACGCCTTCGGTCAAAGAACTCCGACCGCCGCCACGCAGGATTCGAAGCGTCGTCCTCCCACCACTTGGTCTACCGCACGTCCGAACATGCGGATAACGCGGAGCGGCGCCGGAAATCCGTCAGCAGGCCAAGTCGCCGGATTATTCAACGCCTGCTCTGCGAGCACATAGAGGGCGGAATCCGACGCGCGACGCACGAGCGCGCGTCGTCCTTCCCGCAACGTCAGGTAATAGTCCGGGCGAGGCCCAAAGACGAGCTGGTGAAGATCCGAGCAGGGTTCGTAGGGTAGCGTGAACTGTGCGAATTCCCAGCGCATGCCACGAACAATCCCCGGCTGCGTCACAACTTTCCGCATCGCCTGAAACTGTTCTGCCAGACTCGGTTCGCCGCGCGCCTTGCGCATCGGATCGGTGGTGTCAGGCGCTTCCCCTATCGCGCGAAGAATGCGACTCTGCTCCGGCTTTCCCGTTGCATCGCTGAAGGCAACCAGCCCGCGACGTCCAATGCCTGCCACGCTGCTTCCAATGAGATTCTCGAGAAGGAAATTTCCCTCCGCCATGAGCAACCCGGCGCCGATGGTCCCGCGGAGGCGATGTTCAGCCGCGTCGGACCGACCATCAGCCAGGTCGAGCGCAGCAGCGGCGAGGTTCGCATGCGCGGCATCGCGCACGCTGCCGAAGCGGATGAATGGCATCTGTGCCGCAGTCAGGCCGCGCGGCAGTGGCCAGCGCAGGGCGACGCCAAGGTAATCCTCGGACGCGGCACGACCCAGCACGGCGAACTCCGCGAGACCGGCGTGATTGGCGGCGCGCACGAGAAACTCTCGTTGCTCCCGGGAAAATCCACGCGGCGCCTGGCGGATGGCGCTTTCCCACCACGGATCCGAACCGGGAAACAACGGAGAAGGTCCCGACGCAGCCGGGATGTATTTGCCTGGGACGGGGCGGGAGGGCGCACGCTCGAAGCTGGCAGGTGCATCGGTTCTCGAGGCCCATCCAATCGCGTGCAGCGCCTCGCCAGCGCGCAGGGCTGAGATCGAGGTATCGACAGCAAGCCGATAGGGTTGCAATCGAAGAGCCCGACTGTAGCGCTCCTGTACATTCTCGAACCGGGGCAAGACCTCCCTATACGTCGATTCCACCTTGAGGCTGGCCACCAGCGCTGCATATCCGACCAAAGCACTCCCCGTGGCAATCAACGCAACCAGCACGCATGCCAGAATCATCGTCAGGCGCTTGTCGTGCGAACCGCCTCCGAGTCGCTGTCCGTGCCGAACCCGCTCGAAGCTTTCCAGCCAGGCGTCAACAATGCCTTTCAACAGACCCTGATCGCGTGCCGGGGCATGGAGTCGCAGGCGCGCGCGCCGCACCATAAGTGATTCGTGAACAGAGACCAGCCACGCTCCCACCAGCAGGGAAGCCGGAAGAAGAGTGCAGATCCACAGCATCGCTTCCGGCCCTGTTCGAGTGCGCGCGAGCAGGAGGGCCGGCATCACGCCCAGCGGCGGGAGCAGGGCTCCCGTCAGCAGCAGGGCTCCAGCGACGACGCGACCTTCGCGCAGCCCACTGCGCACTGCGGGGGCGAGCGCGGCGTATTCGCGAGCACCGGTGATCAGCGCGCCGGTGTCCTTGCGCCGGTCGGCGGCCGCCTCGAACAACAATCCCCATCCATAGCCGGCGCGCATCAGGCGCGCTCCCTCGCGCACGATGCGAATGAAAAAAAACAGGCCGACGGCGAGCACGATGAAGCCCAGACCGGCAATGCCTCCGACGAGGGCGGGTGGTGGTTGCAGCTCGCGAACAGTTGAACTGCGGGAGAACGCGACCGTTGCGACGAGCGGAGTGACAACCGAGAAACTGCCTGCCGCAAGCAGAAGGGAAACCTTCGACAAGGCGCCGTGCAATGATTCCACTCCCGGTGGTGGCCATTCCAGCAACACCGACGCGCCGTGTGAGAGACGCTTGGCCACTTCGTCCGCTGTGGGACGCTGGGCCGCATCCTTGACCAGGCAGAGTTCGAGCAGGGATTGAAGCTCTGGATCCACCTCCCCGCGGGGCAGCGAAAGCTTGCGGGGCGCGTCACGCAGGTGCGCCGCCATCAACTCGCGGGGCGAGCTGACCGCATACGGGCCCGCGCCAGTCAGCAGTTCGTAGCCGAGCAACCCCAGGCTGTACACATCAGTCTTGTCGGTGACAGGTTCAGCGAGGAGCTGTTCCGGGCTCATGTACGCCGGCGTGCCCACGGCCATCCCGGTCTGCGTCAGCCGCCCGTCGTTGTCGTCGGAGAGCGAGCGCACCGAAGCGATGCCAAAGTCACTTACGAGCGCGCGACCGCCATCGTCATCCCAGAGAATGTTGGCGGGTTTTACATCGCGGTGAATGATCCCCTGCCGATGCGCCGCCGCGAGCGCCGAGGCGACCTCGCCCAGTATACGCTCGGCCGCCGGTACGTCGAGCGGGCCGTCCTCGCGAAGCCGGTCGGCCATGGAACGGCCGCCGACAAATTGCATGACGAAGTACGGCGTCCCGCTCGCGATTTCCCCGACGCTGTACACCGCGACGACATTCGGGTGCGAGATGGCCGCGACCGCCTGTGCCTCGCGTTGAAATCGCGCCCGCGCTTCCGGCTCGCGCGTCAACTCCGGCGAAAGGAGCTTGACCGCAACCGAACGCTTGAGCACCGGATCGCGGGCGAGATAGACGCTGCCCATGCCGCCCGCACCAAGGAGCCGCACGAGCACGAAGCTCGGCGCCAGCGCGGTGGCTAGCTCTTCCAGGACCCTGGCGGGAAGTCGCTCCGCGCCCATGTCCTCCTCGGGCAGGGAATCACGCGGGGTCCCGTGGGTCGTCGCATCCATACCCGCCAATCATGCAGGCCAGCGAGCGGAAAGGAAATAGAGGCAGGTCTGACGACGGCAGCTCGTGCGGCCGCCCGAATCGCATTCACCCGCGTACGTACGTTACCGATATTGACTCAAAGCCCTCGATCAAGCCGAGCGGAGCCAAGCTTTCAGTTCAGGATCCAGCGTCCGTTTGCGCGGATCTCGTCATACATGGCGTCCGGGGCGAGATCGAGATCACCGGGCCAGGTCACGGCTCCATGCGAGGCGCGCACGCGGGCGAAAACCGCAGGGTCCCGGAGTGCCTCGAAAACTCCCGCTGTTGGCCCAAGAACAAGGCGCGACACATCGACTTCGCCTTCTGTGCCATCGGAGAAGCGTACCGAAAGGCAGTAGTCAGCGAGTGCACGAACCGCCACGACGCGCCACGGGACGCCGGACTTCACTCCAGCGGTGCGATCTTTCGGGGTATGCGTCTTGTCTCGCATAAGTGCCAGTTCTCCAGGAGCTCCTCGCGGTGGTCCGCTGCCCACTCCAAAGTTAACGCCACCGTGGTGATCTCACGCAATCGCGGCAGCAAAGGCCTGAAAGAGGTCGCCGGGGAGAGGATGGCGAAGCCGCCAGGTAATGGCCATTGGACACTCCCGGACGTGACTCACGTAGTCGGCTGTCCCAATGAAGTGGAATGATCGCTCATCCGCGTACAACCGCGCGAAAAGCAGAACCTGATTTCCAGTTGACCGATGCTGTTGGTATCGCCGACCCGTCGGGCTGTCAGCGCGCGTGACCGACTGACTCTCCCAGTGGATCAGCTCCCTGCTGATTGCGTAGTCGCGATAGCGGGTAGTTGGCGAAAACTGTCCGCTTGTCTTGTCCAGGGTGAATGCAAAGAAGTCGGCCTTCAGCTCCTTGTCATAGAGCGCTCCCTCACGCCATGGGCGCACCTTCACTCGATCCTCGCTCCCGGCTGCCGCGAGCATCTCCAGACGCGTGTATCGCGCATGCACCGTCAGCGGTACGTCGGGCAGCGTAGCAAGCGCTATCGGTACATGCTGCACGCGCTCCGCGAGAACATCGAATAGCTCGACTAGCTCGGAGCGCACCTGCGGATGCTCCCACAAAAGCGCGGAGCCCGACGCGAGGGTCGCATCTCCCTCGATCAACCGGTCTAGCGCCAGTTGTACAAGCAGCATCCGAAGCAGGCGACGGTCGCGCAGTGTCAATGTGCTCACATCAGGCGGGGCGTCCTCACGCAGCCATCGCCGCCACGCATCCAGTCGATCGGGGTCGTCGACGTGAAGCAAACGACCGCACGCTTTCCTCAGCGTCTCCTCGTGAGGTCCCGAGGGTGCCGACGCGAGCCCGGCCGCGTGACGCAGGTCGGACCACGAGTGGTTGTTCGCGTAGACGTCATCGAGCTCCAGACCTGACGCGACCAGGAAGCTGCGCAGGGTAACTCCCGGCTGTTCGGCTGCGATATTCCGGAGCTCGTTCGCCTTTTCCGGCCACCGCGTGGGAACCGAGTAGCGAATACTCTCCAGGACGCGCTCCGTCGCCACCCGATCGAGCTGCATGTTGCAGCCGGCTGGCAGAAACGGAAAGCCTTCCGCGACCTGACGCGCGACATGCGATCGGCTTCCACCCAACAGCGCCTGGAATCGCCGGTCGTATCGGAACTCCTTCCGATGCTGGCCTACGAAATCGAGCACGGTGCACACGGTCTTGTCTGGACTCTTTCGCAATCCTCGTCCCAGCTGCTGCAGGAACAGAAGTGCGCTGTCCGTTGGACGGAGCATCAGGAGGGTGTTGACCGAAGGGACGTCCACGCCCTCGTTGAACAGATCCACCGAGAACACCACGCTCACCCGGCCAGCGGCAAGATCCGACAAGGCTCGTCGCCGCTCGGTGCCCGGTGTGTCCGCCCACACCGCCACCGATGGAATGCCGCAGTCGCTGAATACCCGCGCCATGTAGCGCGCATGGTCGACACTTACGCAGAACCCAAGGCCTCGAACGTCGTCGGCGCCGCCGAGTCGATCGTGAAACTGTTTGACGACCGCGCGCGCCCAAATGTCAGTCGCGGTGATGACGTTGGTGAGCGCCTCGACGTCGTATCCACTCCCGCGTCGCCAGGGAATCTCACGCAGGTCGAGACTGTCTGCGATGCCGAAGTACGAGAAGGGAACGAGACGATGTTGATGGATCGCATCCCACAACCGAAGCTCGGCGGCAATGCGGTTGCCGAACCATTGCAACACCGGCAGTCCATCGCTGCGCTCAGGAGTCGCGGTGAGCCCGAGGAGTTCAGTGGGATGCAAGCGCTCGAGCAGGCGCGTATATGTCGCGGCAGCCGCGTGGTGAAACTCGTCAACGATGACCACATCGAAATGCGATGGTTCAATCGCTTCCACTCCGCTCGCGTTGAGGGACTGAATGGACGCAAAGACATGCTCAAATTCCTTCGGACGATCGCCCCCGACCCAGAGCTCGCCAAAGCTTCCGTCGCGCATGGCATGCGCGAACGTCGCCCGGCTCTGCGCCAGGATCTCTTCGCGATGCGCGACAAAGAGCAGCCGAGCCCGCGGCAGGCGGCTTCTCAGTCGCGCGTAGTCCACCGCGGCCATCACCGTTTTGCCCGTGCCGGTGGCCGACGCGAGCAGATTCCGGTGGTATCCCTGCTGTCGCGAGAGCTCAATCTGTTCGAGCAGCCGCTCCTGGAACGGTTCGAGCCGGATCTCGACCGGGCTGAGCGTGAGAACTCCAGTGTTGCGCACCCGGACTTCCGTGGCGTCGAGAAATCGCTGACGCTCATACGGCTCGAAATCGGCCTGCTGCCAATAGGCTTCGAAGACGGCCGCAATCTTTTCGATAACCGCGCGATTCCTCGCCTCGGATACCCGAACGTTCCACTCGAGCCCCGCTACCTGCGCGGAGTGCGTGAGGTTGGACGATCCGACATACGCGGTGGAATACCCTGAATCGCGATGGAACAGCCACGCCTTGGCATGCAGCCGGGTACTTGTCGTGTCGTAAGACACACGGACTTCCGCGCCAAGTTTCAGCAGGACCTCAAGTGCCTCGGCTTCCGTCGACCCCGTGTACGTTGTCGTGAGCACACGCAGTGGTCTTCCGGCTCCTACGTGCAGTCGCACTGCCTCGAGTAGTGGATTGATTCCCGTCCGGCGAATGAACGCCATGACAAGATCGATCCTGTCTGCCGATGCAATCTCCGCCCGTATTTGATGACCGACATGAGGTTCACCAGGCGAATTGGTGAGCAACGTCGTGTCGAGCAACGGGATCAGCGGAGCCGGTATCGTTTCAGGACTCCCATCGGGCATCGACGTGCGAATCGCGCGAAGTACCTGCGCGGGATCTCTCAGTCGTACGCCAGCCAGCTTTTCAGGGCCGACGTGCTCCACCACCTGCGCGATCAGCTTCTGGGCGAGCTGGATCCCGACAGCCGCGCGGTCCGCCTCGGGCGCCTCATCGATGGCGCGCTCGATCAACGCGCCGATGTGGAGTGCAATTCGGTCTGCGGCCTCCGCGTTCCGAACGTCATCCAGGAGAGGGACACCCGGAAGTTGCGGATCATTGAGTTTCGCATCGAGAAGCTCCGTGACGAGGATCTCGTACAGTCCGCGCGACAGTGTGCTCATTGCCTGGGCAGACTGGCCAGACGTCTCGGACGACCGGAGAAACTCTACAAAACGCCGATCGCTCGGCGCGAGATCCATGGACGACAACTCGGCAAGGGTTCTCCATTGAATGTCCGAGTGCTCAAGGCGCTGAGGCTCACCGGCGATCTCCACGGAGACGAATTCGATCACGAACTCCGAACCGGGATCGTTGACCGAGAGCAGCGTCGAGCCGACCACGGTCGCGCGAACGCCCAGTTCTTCGTCCAGCTCTCGCGACGCGGCGTCAGTAACGGTCTCGCCCGGCTCCATCTTCCCACCGGGGAACTCCCACAGGCCGCCATGCCGCTTCTGGAGTGGCCGCTGGCAGACCAGATACTTCCCCCCACGTTCCACTACGGCGGCCAGGACCCGGATCTGCATCGCGGGAAGATGAAGTACGCCTCTGACGATGACCAGGGAGCGGACTTTGGCTCAGGACTCTCAGTTCCAACAAATGCGCGGCGCCACTCACCACTTCTCTCCCTTCGCAGGCCGGACCCATCGTTGAAGGCCCTCGAACTGGAGAGGTACGGCCGGTAGGTTTGGGTATCTCCCTTACGGTGGTTCGAAGGTGCCTGAGCGTCGATTCAACGAGGCGGAGG
>JBKJKH010000255.1:0-2752 GCA_046597595.1 Gemmatimonadaceae bacterium | reverse complement strand
GCGATGCAGTTCGGGGGAGTCTCCCGCGCCAAGGGCCGCCGCGATCCCGCCCTGCGCATAGGAGGTCGCGCTGTCGAACAACGAGGCCTTGGTGAGGAGCAGTACCTCACCTGAGTCTGCGGCGCGCCAGGCCGTGTGGAGTCCTGCCACACCACTGCCGATGACGACGAAGCGAGTCCTGATTCGTTCGGGCAATGCGCTTCCGGTAAAGAGCGACGAGAACCGCCGACTGCGCAGATTAACGCAGGCAGGGGCGGCGCGCCCTATCTGTGTCAATCTGACAGCACGGAGCGACCGACAGCTTCCTTCACAACAGGATACGGTTTGCCTCGCCCGGCGCGAGAAGCTTTCAGGAACACGAAGAATACGACGCGCGACACTAACTTCGGACATGCTTCTTCAGGCGATCATCTCGATTGGCGCGCAAGCGGTCGCGCTGGCTACGCATGTCGAGCCGATCCTGAACCGGGGCTCGCTCACGGAAGGGTACGTTTCGCAGCCGATGATCATGGCGCACGCGTCCGGGCTGGGAAACCGCGTGTCGCTGGGAGTCATTGCAAATTTCGAGGGGCTGACCCTCGATCGTGGTGAACTCAATCCCGGAGTGTACGGCGAAGGCTACGCGGATCGGAGGCATCCACATACGTATGTCCACGAGTTCGTCGGTACGCTGGTCGTGATTCGCGATGCCGTCTCGCTCTCGGCGGGCAAAGGATTCGTGCCTTTTGGAACCGACGATCCGATGGCCCGGCCGTTGGTCAAGTATCCTGCAAATCATCATCTTGCACAGATTCTCGAGCGTGCAGTCGTGATCGGGAACGTCCGCTGGCGTGCGTTCCAGCTCGAAGGGGCGTTGCTCAACGGCGACGAGCCGACCGCGCCTGGCGATTCTCCCGACCTGGATAACTTTGGCGATTCATTCGCGGCGCGATTGAGCTATACGCGTGGAGCGCTCGAGGCGCGGGCGAGTCACGCGTCGCTGAACTCGCCTGAAAACATTTTTGGCGTGGGCCTCGACCACCGGAAGGAAAGCATTTCGGTGCGCTACGCCGATGCGGGGCGCGCCTGGCGTCCATATGCGCTCGCCGAATGGGCGCGGAGTGACGAACTGCGCGACGGCGTGCAGACGTTTCGATTCTGGAGCACGTTGGCGGAGGGCGCACTTACTTCACGTGGAATCCGGATTGCGGCGCGCCTGGAAGTCACGCACCGGCCGGAGGAAGAGCGGGAGCTCGATGTATTTCGCACAAGGCGACCACTCTCCGACAATGGCATTCTCGGCATCACGCGGTGGAGCCTGGCGACATTGCATGCGTCACGCGAGGTGCGGATGGGCACGTTGCGCTTTGGGCCATTTGTGGAAGCGACATTCGGTGATGTCAGCGCGACTGCGCGTCCCGCAGCGTTCGATCCCGCGACCGAGGTGTTCGGTTCGCGAGCGGTGTGGTCCCTGAGTGGCGGTATGCGGCTCAGCGTTGGCACCATCCACGAACGGATGGGTAGATACGGATCGGCTGCGTCGCATTCTCACCATTGAACATGAAATGAGCTTCGTCGCGCGTACGGTGTTCTCCCGCCTCGCCCCATTCCTCTTCGTCGCGCTCGCCGGCTGCGATGACAGTGTTGCCCCCCCTCTGGTAATGGGCCCGCCCCAGCTTCGCGGCCTCGGCAGCATTCCGGCGCTGGACCGTTACACGGCTGAACTCTGGGTACAGGGCAATCTTGCATACACGACATCGTGGAGCACTCGCAACGGCGTCCGTGGGAATGCCATCAAGATCTGGGACGTGACCGGCGCGGTCCCCCTGCTCGTGGATTCCGTGATCGTGGCCGATGCCGGCACGCTTGGAGACGTGCAGGTCACGGACGATGGCCAATATCTTGTCGTCGCGGTTGAATCGGGGTTGAACGGCGCGATTGTCGTCTACAGCCTCGCCGATCCGCGCCGCCCCGCCTTCGTCACGCGGTATCAGACGACGGCGACATCCCGCGGCGTGCACACCGCCACGCTCGCGCGTGTCGGCGGAACGCTCTACGGGTTCCTGTGCATCGATCCTGGCGCGTCGCCACCCGGCGGCGTGCTGTTGATCGTCAGTCTGGCCAACCCGGCGGTGCCGGTGCTCGTGAACAACACGATTGCCGGACAGCCGTACATCCACGACGTGTTCGTGCGCGACGGCATGCTGTTCGCCGCTGCGTGGGACGCGGGCCTTCGTATCTACGATATCGGCGGAGGGACCCGCGGTGGGACGCCTGCCAGTCCTGTCCTCGTTGGCTCCGTGGTCACCCGGGGCGGTGACACCCACAATGTCTGGTGGTATCACGATGCCAGCGGCAACAAGCGCTATGCGTTCGTCGGCGAAGAGGGGCCGTTCAACGGCTTCACGTCCTCGTCTGGAGACGTCCACGTCGTGGACCTGAGCGACATGACTCAGCCGCGCGAAGTGGCGTTCTACACTGCGCCGGGAGCAGGCACGCACAACTTCTCCATGGACGAGAGCCGTGGCGTGCTCTACGCGGCGTACTACAATGACGGTGTGAAGGCCCTTGATGTGCGCGGCGACCTCTCCGCATGTAATGCCTCACAGAAATCGGCAGACGGCCTGTGCAACCTGGGTCTCATGGGGCGAGAACTGGCGAATACGCTGACCGGCTTGCGACCCGCCTTTGTCTGGGGGGTGCAATTCACCGGCGGGAAGCTCTACGCGACCGATATGCTCACGGGATTGTGGAAGTACGATGCGGTGATTCC
>JBKJKH010000114.1:0-4735 GCA_046597595.1 Gemmatimonadaceae bacterium | reverse complement strand
GCAGGGACGCACGCGCGTCGGTATCATCGATCGTCCCAGCGTGCTTCGCACTTCGCCGTGCAGTCGAGCGCGGTGGGTTCACCTGGCGCGACGGTGCGTTCTCTGTCGAAGTATCCGGCGAGCACGACCGCCCCGCGCCACGGCGCCTCGCGCGTGCCGGGTCGGCGCCGATAGCGATCAGCGCCGTGCTCGCGCCTGCTCTTGCGGCGCTCGGTGCGGATGCGCAGGAGTACGCTGATGCGTTCGGCGCTGTGATTCTCCGCAAAGGGAGCCCCATCGCCTTTCCGGTGAGCGATCGCTCCGCGTCTTCATCGATGGTTCGGCGTATCCGATTCGTCGCGGCCGCGAGCACAGCTGTACTGGCGCTCGTCGTGGTGTTTGTCGCGCCGGGCATCGTCGCGATCCGGGCCGCACGCAATGCCGAAGCGAGACTCGCGCGGCTCTCGGCAACGAGGCAGGCCGTCATGCAGACACAGAGTCGCCTGCGCGATGTCACGCTGGCGCTGACGGAGCTGGCCGCATTCGATCGGCACCGCAGGTCGAGCATTGGGGTGCTGGCCGCGCTCACCGCCGCACTGCCTCAGGGAAGCGCGCTGGTATCGCTCCGTCTTGACTCGATCGGTGGTTCCCTCGTCGCCCTCTCACCGCGCGCCGCGGCGGTCCTCGGCAGGCTCGACAAGATGCCGGGAATCGTCGGCGCAGAAATCGTGGGTCCGGTGACACGCGAGTTCATGACCGGAAAGGAAACCGAGCGCGCGGCCATCAAGTTCAGCTTCGCGCGCGCAAGGGCTTCACAATGATGACCGCCGGACTCTCCACGCGTGATCGTCGCACACTCGTCGCGGGTCTGGGTATGTGTGCAACGCTCATCGCGTCGTCGCGTGGCGTGCCGGCATGGCGACGGTGGGTGAGCGAGAGCAGAGCCAACGCCGAAAGGCTGGAACTCGCCGCGTCGTTCGCTGAGGCAAGCGCGACGAGCGGACGGGCCGCCATCGACTCGCTCGTCCAGAGAACGAATCGCCTGTCTCAGCTCGACAGCGCGCTGGTCGACGCGGATTCGCCATCGGCGGCGGCGGCGATGCTCTCGACACTCGTCGCCGACGTTGCTGGAGAGGCGAGAGTAAAGCTTGGTGCGGTGAGACTTCGTGTCGACACGCTGCGCGCTCGTGGAAAGTTCGTGCGGGTGGGCGTCGCGGCAAACGCGACCGCTGACATTCGCGGCGTCGCCGACCTTCTCACCGGGCTGGAGGTAGGCCTTCCTGCGTTGGCGATCAGCGAGCTTACCATCTCCCAGCCCGACATTGCGGCGGCAGGTGATCGTCCGGAGATGCTGCGCGTGGATTTTGTCGTCGAAGCGCTGGCTCGCGCCAAGCCGCAAGCTCGGGATCACCGGTGACGCCGCGCATTGAATGGATCCTGTGGAGCATTGCCCTTGTGCTGTTGACACTCGCGGCGGCGGCGTGGCGCAGGGCTGGAACTGCGGTGCTTGCCGCTCCGCCAGGTGCGATGCCGACACCGGCTCCCATACAGATATGGGACGCGGATTCACTCACAAGTCTGGCCGAATCGGTCGTCGAGAAAGACTTGTTCCGGCTCGAGCGCGTGCCCGCGCATGTGGAATATGATCCGAATGCAGAGAGTGGACCGAGCGGCATCATTCCCCAGATGCGCCCGCCGCGTCCTGCACTTGTACTGAGTGGCATCCTCGGCGGTCCACCCTGGCAGGCCCTCATCGAAGGCGCGCCGGGGCGCAGCGGCAGCATCGTGCTGGGCGTCGGCGATTCCGTGAATGATCTCCGCGTGCGAGTGGTCACTCGCGATTCCGTAATTCTTCAGGGCAAGGACACGACATTGCGACTTGGCGTCAGGAGGAGCTGGTGAGCGGGCACGCCTTGATCCTCGCGACTGCGATGTTGCTGGCTGCCTCGCCCGCGCTCGCGCAGAGACCGGCGCCCATCGCGCGTCCCGACTCCGCGCCGGTAGTGCCACTCGTCCGGCGCGACAGTGTGAGCGTCCGGCTGGTGGACGTCGAGCTTCGCGCGGCTGTCCAGGCGCTCGGGCAATACCTCGACCGGCCGGTGTTGTTCAGCGGGAACGGCACGACGCGCGTGACGCTCGAGACGCCGCGTCGCGTAGTGCGCGAGGATGTGCTTCGGCTTCTGCGGGGGCTGGTCGAGACGCAGGGATTCGAGCTCGTTGACGATTCGAGCGCAGGCATGTACCGCGTGCGGCAGAAGGAAGTGCGTGTGCCCGTGACGGTATCGCAGCCGCCGAGTGTCCCCTCTCAGCGCGCGGCCGGCGCGACGGAATTATTCGTCATCGAGTTGCGCCATGCGCGGGCCGCCGACATCGCGCAGACAGTCAACGCGCTTTACGGGCGAGGCGGTGTACCGATGGCGACGGACGGGCGCGTCTCGACGCTCAGCGATGAACTGCGCGCGAACCAGGTGCCTCCCGTCGGCGCGTCGATGGCACAGCCAGGCATGACGGTGGCGTCAGGACGCAGCGCGTCGCTGACCGGAGAATTGACGGTCGTTCCGGACGCGCGCGCGAACGCACTGTTGATTCGCGCCAACCGCGTGGACTACGATCTCATCAAGCAGGTCGTGGACCGCCTCGACGTCCGCCCGCTCCAGGTGCTGATCGAGGTGCTCATCGCCGAAGTGCGGCGCGACCGTAGTCTGTCTTTCGGCGTTGATGCCAGTCTGCCGCCAACGCCGGTGCGCGGTGCGCCCAATGCGACCGTGACTGCGGGACAGACGCCGCCCGCCACCGGGCTTGGCGACTTCGTCATCAAGGTGATGGGGATTGGCGGAGTTGACCTCGACGCAACGCTGCGCGCAGCGGCGGGACGTGGAGACGTGCAGATCGTGAGCCGGCCCGTGTTGATCGCGGCAAATAATCAGCGGGCAGAGATCCTCGTCGGTAGCCAGCGGCCGTTCGTGCAGGTTGCGCGATCGCTGCCCACCGACGGTGCCGCACGCGACCAGATCGTGCAGTACAAGGACGTGGGCACGCGCCTCACGGTAACGCCGACGATCAGCCGCGACGGATACGTCCAGCTCGATGTGACGCAGGAAGTGAGCAACGCCACGAGCGAGACGGCGTTCAACGCGCCGGTGATCAGCACGCGCTCCGTGCAGACGCAGTTGCTGATCAAGGATGGCCAGACTGTTGTGTTAGGCGGCTTGACCGACCGGCAGAAGGACGTCAGCCAGAGCGGCATCCCGTTTCTCTCGAGCATCCCGTGGATCGGAGGTTTGTTCGGCCGCTCCGACCGCCGCAGCACGGAAACCGAGCTATTCCTCTTTCTCACCCCACGCGTGATCCGCAGCGATGATGACGCGGCGCGGCTCACTCAGCCGCTCGAGCGCCGAGCGGCGCGAGTAGACCCATGACGAGCCTTCGTGTTTTTGGGCCACCAGTCCTGTCGCACAATACGCCCCGTACAGACATCGCCGATTGTTCGCACGAAGCGAGCATTGCGCGCCTGCTCATTGGCGACTCCGCGCCAATGCATGCCCTGCGTGACTGCATCCTTCGCGTGGGGCGAACATCGCTTCCGGTGCTGATCCAGGGTGAGACGGGGGTGGGCAAGGAGCTTGTCGCGCAGGCGCTCCACATCGCGAGCGGGCGCGGTGGGCCGTTCGTGGCATTCAATGTCTGCGCCATCGGCGAAACGATGTTTGAGGATGCGTTGTTCGGCCACGTCCGCGGAGCCTTTACCGGTGCATTGTCGGACGCGCCGGGCTACCTCCTCGAAGCGCACGGCGGCACGGCGTTCTTCGATGAGATCGGCGGCTTATCCGGCGGCATGCAAGCGAAGCTGCTCCGAGCTATCGAGACGAAAAGCTTCCGACCCGTTGGCGGCCGGGCGGACAAGGCCAGCGATTTCCGCGTCGTGTGCGCGACGAATGAGGATGTCGCGGCGCTCGTGAAGGCGGGCCGGTTCCGATCGGACCTGTCCTTCCGCGTGAGTGCAATGGTGTTGAGAGTGCCGCCGCTTCGTGAGCGGGTCAGCGACATTCCTGAGCTCGTGCGGCATTTCGCGCTCCGCGCTCGCGCGGGGAGCGATGGCACGTTCACGGAATCGGCGCTTGGGGCATTTGCGGACCACACCTGGGCTGGCAATGTGCGCGAGCTGCGTAACTCGGTGGAGCTCCTCGTGGGTGTTGCCGATGGTGCGCACATCGAGTGGCAAGAGGTGCGGCGTCACCTCGATCGAGGGACCAGAGATCCTGGGCTAGCCGCGCCGGAACACCTGGAGCGGCTGCGGTTACGGGAATCGCTCGAGCGAGCCGACTGGTCGGTGGCCGACGCCGCAGGGATTCTTGGCGTTCACCCGGCGACGCTGTATCGGCGCATGCAGCGGCTTGGCGTCGTGGTGAAGGCTTCGCAGTCCTGATTCGCATTTTCGCATGGGGGCATGCGAATTCGCACGGCGTTCGCGCGAAACGCGAGGAGCCGCGAATGCGAAAGTCATGCGGCGGAAGCACTTGCGGGGTGCGCACAATGGGTATGACGCGTGCCTGAGCGATGGCGGAACACCGTCACTCCCCTTCATCGCACAGCCATGCCTTCGCTTCGTTACGTTCTCGTCGCTGCGGTCCTCGCCTTAGCCAGCAGTCGGGCAGCGCACGCAGCGTGTCCAACGGGACCCGCGGGCTCGAACCCTTCGCCCACCATCGTCTCGGTAACCCCGAGCGGCGGTGCGTTTGTCGTGGGGCAGACCCTC
>JBKJKH010000083.1:0-4501 GCA_046597595.1 Gemmatimonadaceae bacterium | reverse complement strand
CGGGTCGGGACGGATCGAGTTCAGTGTGCGCGATGTGAGCGTCCAGAAGCTCCTCGACGAAGTGGTCGAGATGGTGACACCGCAACTCGAGCAGAAGGAACTGCAGCTGCTGCCGTTCACCACGCCGGAAGGCCTCGCCATTTCGGCGGACGAGGACAAGACCCGTCAAATCCTCCTGAACCTGTTCGCAAACGCCCTGAAATTCACGCCGCGGGGGGGAACACTCAGCGTCGCGGTAGAGAAGCGAGCCGGCGCAGTCCGCATCGGTGTTGCCGACACGGGCATGGGCATCGCCGAGGATCAGTTTGAGCGGATCTTCGAGCCGTTCATTCAGTCCAAGCGCGCGCTGAACCCCAGTGACCACGGCGTCGGCCTCGGCCTCGCGATCAGTCGACAGCTCGCCCGCTCAATGCACGGCGACCTCCAGGTGGCCAGCGAAGAGGGCCACGGTTCGACGTTTACCTTGACCTTGCCGATCAGTATTGGCTGAGCTGGGGAGTCAGGCTGATTCAGGTTTCTCGCGGGTCTCGCAGGTCGAGTTCGCGCTCGATTTCATCCAGCGCCGCAGGATCGGTCCCCGCTCGGCGCGCCAGCGGAAGCGCGGCGCGGGATAGCGCGACATACGCCGCGAGAATCGGCAGCTCATTTCGGAGCGCGTGCAGATGCAGGCCGACCGTCGCCGCATCGCCCCGGCGAAGCGGACCAGTCAGCGCGCCTTCAGGGGCCGTGGTCTGGATGTTTGCGGCAGCCGCCTGCATCAGCGCGACGACGGCTGGCCACGCCTCCTCGGGCGCGACACCCGAGTCCCGCAGTAATTCCGCCGCGAGCGCCGAGAGCACCACGGGAAAGTTGGCCGCGAAGACGGCCGCCGCGTGATACCGCGCCTTCTCGCCGGCGGGAATGCGCAGCACCTTCGCGCCTAACGACCGCGCGAGGTCGCGCGCCGCAGCCTCCGCACGGGCATCACCATCCACGCCGATGTATGCCGTCCGCAACATCGCCCCTGCTGTCGCGGGGTCGGCCAATGGCAGCAGCGGATGAAACGTCCCGGTCGGGTGACCCGCCTCGCGAAGCGCGCCGAGCCCCGCCGGGTCACCGCTGCCCGAGAGGTGCAGGACAACTGCGCCCTGCGCCAGGCGCGCCGACATGATCTCGGTCAGCGCGGCTTCCATCTGCGCATCGCGGACGGCGACAAGGACGACCGTCGCCCTCCCGATCGTTGCGGGAATCACGCCCGAGGACACCGCGGGCGGTCCCGCCTCGGCGTGCCGGCCGTGCAGGCCTGCGATTGTGATGCCGGCGTCACCGAGGGCGCGCGCGAGCGAAGCCCCCGCGCGTCCCGCGCCGAGTATGAAGACCGACGACGTGCTGCTCACTCGTTGCGCGTGGAATCCCCGCGAACCGGCGGCAACCTCGCCGCGCGATCGAATGGCTCCTTCGCGGACTTCGCATTCGCCGCGAGCGAAAGGGCCATCCGCATGACCGGGTCATTGCGCGATGTCCAGAGAAACTCCGCGTCCGGCCCAAACACGTAACGCGCGACCTGCGCGCCGAGCAGCCGGTCCACGACCACGGCCGACGCATCGTAGGTGATGCGATCAATCGCGATACCGCGAGACACCATGCGCTGCCAGAGCGCCTCACGCATCTCCGGCGTGACGGCAAAGTCGCGCGACGCAACCTTCCCCGTTCCACGAAGCGAAATGGCGTAGTCCGTCAGCGCATCGCGAAACTGCGGGACTTTCCTGCCAAGGCCGTCCTGCAGGCGCTGGACGTCTGCCGGCACGCCGGTGTCACCCGCAATCACGTCCGGCATGATGCCGCCGCCGCCGAGGACAACGCGCCCTGCGTCCGTCTTGAAGCGCGGGCGCTCCACCGGCCTCAGCGGCACATCACCCTCGTCGTCGTCGTCATTGTTCGCGACCGCCGGTTTGTTGATGCTCCGCCCGGACGGCGTGTACCAGAGCGCGGTGGTGAGCTTGAGCGCGCCGCCCGGCTGCATGCGAAACACGCTCTGCGCGCTGCCCTTGCCGTATGTGGTCTGGCCCACGATCAATGCGCGATCATGGTCCTGTAACGCCCCAGCGACGATCTCCGACGCACTCGCAGACCCGGCGTTGACGAGCACCACGATTGGCAGGTCGCTCCATTGCTGGGCATTCTTGTCCACGAACTTCTCTGTCGCAGAGGGCGAGCGTCCCTTCGTCTCGACGATGGACTTCCCGTTGTCGAGGAACAGGTCGGTGACGCCGACGCCCTGGTCGAGCAAGCCGCCCGGATTTCCGCGAAGGTCGAGGATCAGCGACGTCGCACCCGCCATGCGGAGCGAGTCGACCGCGCGGGACACTTCGTTAATGGTCGTGGCACTGAAGCCGGTGAGGCTCATGTAGCCCACCGCGCCGCGCATCACCATCGCGCGTGGCACCGAGCGAACAGTGATTTCCTGCCGCTTCAGCGTGAATGACATTCGGGTCGCTGAGCCTGCGCGCTCCACGGTGACCACCACCGGGCTGCCGATCGCGCCACGGATGGCCGCGGACGCTTCTTCGGGTGTCCACGCCTTGGTGGACTTGCCCGCGATGGCCACGATGCGGTCACCCGTTTGCATGCCCGCCTGCTCCGCTGGTGATCCCGGCAGCGGCGTCACCACCACGATCCATCCATCCCGCACGTCAATCTGCACGCCAATGCCCGCATAGTGGCCGGTAGTGCGCTCGGTGAGCCGTGCCAGCCGGTCGGCCGAAAGAAAGACGCTGTGCGGGTCGTGGAGTTCATACAGCATTCCGTCCACCGCCTTCTTGTACAACGCCTGCTTGTCGAGCGAGTCCACGTAGTAGCGCTCGATATGCGTCATCACCTGGTCGAACAACTGCGCGCGCGACACGACCGTCTTCTGCCCGCGGAGGCCATGGTCGATCAGCCATCCCCCGCTCACCAGCGCGAGACCGAAAACCGAGGAGACGATGATAGCGCGAGAGCGCATGTGCCGGTGAAAAGGAGAACGGAGGGAATACACGACTATTGGACCCGCTTCACGCAGGGAAAGTTTCAGGCCAGCGGCTCAGCCAAGTGTGATGATGGAGCTCGTCGCTCCCTTCTTGATGCCTTCGAGTATCCAGTTGTTCACCTTCAGCATGAGCTTGTCGAAATTCTCCTGGGCAACCGCCGCGCGCTGGTACGCTGGCAGCACCTGTACCTTCGAAAGCAGTTCGTCGAGTTGCTGCTCCATGTCCGGCGAAGGATGCTCTCCACGCTCCAGCATCTGCTGCGCCTCGGTCCGGAGCTTCTCGACCGACTGGAGCAGCGTCGTGGCCTCACGATCACCATTGAGCGCATCCGTCGCGCGCTTGACCGCCTGATATTCCGGGCTTTGCCCGATGATACGGCCAACTTCCTTTGCCTTTTCCTCGAGCATCCTCAGTCCGGTAGGGGTAATCCTCGAATCTAACCGCTCCCTGCCCTGCGGCGCGCGGTGAGCACGCGATCGCGACCTGACAGATCGGGATGCACCTCGACCCGCTCGTACCGTTCATCCGCGCATGCGATCTTCGCGCAGCTGCGCGCGCGACGGGAATCGAGCTCGACCGCGAGCAATCCCCCGGGCTCCAGCACAGCGCTCGCGCTGCCAATCAGCTCAGCGGTGTTGGCCATGCCGGCATCAGCCGCGTACAGCGCCACGGGTGGTTCCCAGTCCCGCACCAAAGCGGGAAGTTGCGCCGATTCGTCGAACGCGATGTAGGGGGGGTTGGCGATCACTGCCCGCAGCCGCTCCCCTTTCACGGGACCGAGGCCCGACCCATGACGCAGCTCGACCACGGCCCGCAAGCGGGGTTGAAGCTGCGCAACATTCCACGCGGCAACCGCAAGCGCATCGCTCGACACATCCGTGGCAATGATGCGCTCCAGTCGCGATTCCGTTGCCAGGGCGAGCGCAATCGCGCCGGAGCCGGTCCCAACGTCTACCGCGACACCGCCGGGTGTGTCTCCCAGTTCACGCAAGACAATGTCGACCAGGATCTCGGTTTCCTGACGCGGGATGAGCACACGCGGGTCGACGGCCAGCGTCAGGAAGCGGAATGCCGCGCGACCGACCGCGTACGCAAATGGCTCGCCTCCGGCCCGGCGTCGCGCTGCTCCGCGCGCGCGCTCGGCGACGCCACCGGCCACGATCGCATCGGGATTGGCTCCTGGCCAGTGGCGGGACACGTCGAGCAGTGCAGCCACCATGTCGCGTGCTTCGGTGCGCGCATCGGGCACGTCTGCTTCCTGGAGCAGCGCGCGGAGCTCGCTGACGAGCACGCGCACCACAGATTCCTCCGCGGATGCGGCGACAGCCTGCCCTTCCGTCACGTCACGCCCCGCCCAACCGCTCCTCAACATCCGCGAGCTGGAGCGCCTCGAGCAGCCCGGCGATATCACCTTCAAGCACGCCGTCGAGATTGTGGGTCGTGAAGTTGATGCGGTGATCCGTGACGCGGTTCTGGGGGAAGTTGTACGTGCG
>JBKJKH010000031.1:0-2632 GCA_046597595.1 Gemmatimonadaceae bacterium | reverse complement strand
GCCGCTGCGCAAAGGCGCCGGGTGGTGGGACAGGCAACTCGCGTCGTCCAAGCTCTGGCTGTTCGCTACCGCCGTCCTCGGCACGACCTTTCTTGGCTACCAGGCGTACGAGTTCACGGCGTTCGTGCACGAGGGGCTGACGATCCGCACAAACCTGTTCGGTTCGTCGTTCTTCACCCTCACGGGCTTCCATGGTGCGCACGTTACGGCGGGCGTGCTGTGGCTGGTGACGCTGCTCGCCATCGACATGAAGCGCGGGCTTGGTCCACAGGACGCGCTGCTCGTCGACATCGCCGCGCTGTACTGGCATTTCGTCGACGTCGTCTGGATCATCATCTTCACGCTCATCTACCTCATCAAGTAAGGACGATGGCACACGAGCCCGCAGCGTCGCACGCCGGCGAAGAATCGGACCATCACGCGATGGGTGAGGAACACGCGCATCCAACGTGGTCCACCTACTGGAAGATTGCGCTGATCCTGACGGCGATCACGGTCGTCGAGGTCTGGGCGTATTACGTCCCGTCGTTCGTCGCGTCACGCGCCTTCGTCCCCGCCCTCCTGATCATGTCGGCGGTGAAGTTCGTCATTGTGGTCATGTACTACATGCACCTCAAGTTCGACCACAAGCTGTTTCGGGCGCTCTTTGTCGGACCGCTGATCATCGCCTTTCTGACCTTGATCGGCCTGCTGTTCCTGTTCGGGAACGTGTCCGTGCGTCTGGGCAACCTCACGAACTGAAGTGATGCGCGGGTGTATTTGGCTTCGATGTTACTCCATCCCGCCCAGCCCCTCAGCCTGACGCAACTGACGGTGCATCCCAGCACCGTCATCGGGGTGACGGCACTCGCGGCGCTGTATTGGTGGCGCGCCTCACGCCTTGAGCAGGACCAGAGGCCTTCGCCTGCCCGGATGACCGCGTTCGGCGCAGGCCTGGTCATCATCCTGCTTTCCCTGAACGGGCCGCTGCACGACCTCAGCGACTACTACCTGTTCAGCGCGCACATGGTGCAGCACCTCCTGCTCACGCTCGCCGTGCCTCCGCTGCTCCTGGTGGGACTGTCACCGGAGATGTTGCGACCGGTGCTGCGCGTCCCGGTTGCTGGCGCCCTTGCGCGCCGGATTTCCGCTCCGATCGCCTGCTTCATGATCTTCAATGTTGTGCTCGCGGCGTGGCACCTGCCGCCGATGTACAACACGGCGATGGCGAATCACAACGTCCACATCATCCAGCACCTCTGCTTTCTCGTCGCGTCGGTGCTGATGTGGTGGCCCTATCTCAGCCCGCTGCCGGAGCTGCCACGGCTCAGTTATCCAGGACAGATCCTGTATTCGTTCCTGATGACGATCCCGATGTCGATCCTCTCGGCGTGGATCGTGTACGCGGATGCGCTGTTGTATCCCGCGTACGCTGCCGCCCCCCGCCTCTTTCCGCTGACGCCACTCGAAGACCAGCGGCTCGGCGCGCTGATCATGTGGATTCCGGGCGGGCTGGTGTTCTACGCGGTGATGACGGTGGTGTTCTTCCGCTGGGCCGGGACGGACCCCGAGGCTCGTGCGGGGATGGGAATGCGAACAGCGGCGTCGACGAGTGACTGACACGAGTGACGACGAGTCACTCATCTCACTCGTGTCAGTCACTCATCGTGTTCGTCCGCAACTCCGGATGCCGCGTGAGCATGTACGCCCCCATGAGCGCGGCCGCGATCAGGTTCGCGACACCCACTTGCCACCACGCGAGCGACCCGAGCAGCTCGGACCGCGTCAGCAGTGCGGCGAGGCCGTAGAATCCGGCCTCGAAAGCAACGAACAGCAGCACCAGACCCGCAACGATGTTCGGCTCGCGTTGTGACGCGCGCACGAGCGCAGCGGCAGTGATGCCGAGGACCGCGAAAGCCACATAGTGAAACGCGGTGTAGCCGGCGATCACCACGGCCGGCGAATCGCTCGACATGGAGGGCGCGAGCATGTTGAAAAATCCGGTTCCGAGCACGCGTGGCGTATGGAACGGATGTCCCGCAATCGTGTCCAGAATGAGGAACCACACCGCGACGCTCGTGGCTCCGATCATGCCGGAAATGATCCCTTCACGCATCAGGCTTTGACGCGCCACAATCCCTGCCATTTGCCAGCCTCCATGGACGATCAGGGGCCAATGTGCGAAGCCCTGCCGCGCATGTCCAGAGCGGTGCCGCGACTCGTGCCTCGACTCCGGGACCCCCACCGGGTACAATAGACGGAATGGCCTCCACCCTCACACCCACCGGGCGGCGCACCGTCGCGCGATCGGGCATGACACCGGAATGGGTGTCCACGGCCCCCGCGCCGCAGCGCGAGCGCCTCTTGTCGCTCGATGTGTTCCGCGGCCTGACCATCGCCGGGATGCTCCTCGTGAACAATCCGGGGAACTGGGGCCACATCTACGAGCCGCTGAAGCACGCGCCCTGGAACGGGTGGACACCGACCGACGTCATTTTCCCGTTTTTCCTCTTCATCGTCGGCATAACGACGCACCTCTCCATCGCTGCGCGGCGCGAGCGCGGTGACGAAGATCGCGACATCGTGCGCTCAATCCTCCGCCGCGGCGCGCTGATCTTTTTCTTCGGGCTCCTGCTGAACTTCTTCCCCGGTT
>JBKJKH010000030.1:0-3683 GCA_046597595.1 Gemmatimonadaceae bacterium | reverse complement strand
CGTGAGCATCTCGCCCAGCCGCTCGCGGGAGGTGCGCATGTCACCGCCTGACGTCGTCCGCCGGCTCTCGGACGAACTCGCGCAGGATCCGGGAAGCATGGCATTCCTGGAACTGGGCGAGCTGTTGCGGCAGCAGGGTGAGCACGATCTCGCGCTCAAGGTCGCGCACCGCGGACTCGACCGGCATCCGCATTTCGCTGACGCCCACGACCTGCTCGCCCGTATCCATGTGGACGGTGCCGATCTCGAGAAGGCATTCGACGAGTGGGACATGGCCGCGCGCATCAACCCCGACCACGCCGGCGCGCAGAAGGGGATGGGGTTCGTCCGCTTCCAGCAGGGGCGCCTCGAAGAATCAGAGCGTCACCTCGACCGTGCCTCAGTCCTTGATCCCAGCGACGAGACTAACCTCTCGGCGCTGGCGTACGTGCGGCAGTCGCGCAATGGTGCGAGTGCCCCCGCAGCTGGACGGGAAGCCGCCGTGGTTCCACTCGCGACGGCTGCCATGCCACAGTCGCGGCATCCCTCCGAGATCTTCAACGATCTTCTCGCGGGTGGCGACCAGGCGGCGATCCTGCTCGACGAGGATGGTCTGGTGCTCGCGGGCGCGTACATGGGGCCGGACGGTGCGGACATCGCACAGGAGGTTGGGGCTGGACTCAGCGGCGTCAGCGAAGAGGCGGGACGCGCGATGCGGCATCTCGGCATGGGCTCCTGGAATTCAATCGTCTTCGAAACGGATGGGGCGACGCTCGCCATGGCGCCGGGTCCCGATGGCGGCCTGCTGCTCGTCGCTGCGTCGCGCGCGACGCCGCTCGGATTCGTGCGACGGCTTCTCGAGCGCGTCGGTGATCGCGCGAGCGCGTGGCTCGGTGCAGAGGCCCGCCCATGATCTCGCCGTTCAGCGACGTCCTCTCCGCGCTCGTGAAGCACCGCGGCTGTACCGGCAGCATGGTGGTCGGCGAGAACGATGGCATCATCGTCGACGCCAACCTGCAGACGGGGTTCAGTGGCGAAGTGCTCGCCGCGCTCTCCGCGTCACTCTTCCGGCGTGCCCGCAATGCCGCACAGGCCGCCGGATATGGTCACGCGACATTCCTCCAACTCGAGGCAACCGAGGGGCGGGTCTGCATCACCGGTGCGAACGAACTGGTCCTGCTCGCGGTGGCGGAGCCGAAGGCAAACGTGGGTCTCATCCGCGTGGAACTGCTCAGGGGCGTGGCAGCCCTCGGATGAATCTCGGCACCTCGGTCCCATGGGTGGAACAACCCCTCCGCCAATTCGTCACCGACGCGCGCGTCCTGCACGCGGTCGTTCTCGCGCCGAGTGGCCAGGTGCTGGGACAGCATGGCTTCACGCGCGCCATGGATGTCATGTCCGCGTGCGCCCTGTCGGCGGCAATCCACGCCTCGTCTGCCGAGCTCGGCAAGCAACTCGATGGCCAGCCATTCAGCGGATTGCACCACGCAGGCCGTGAGAAGCAGATATTTCTTTCGTCAACCGACACGCCACACGGGACGGTCTTGCTGCTGACGGTGTTCGATCAGGAAACGTCGCTCGGTCTCGTGCAGTTGTATTTCCGCGAGCTGTGCGACGGGTTGAAGGCCACCGTGCCCGAGCTCGCGTCGTCCGAGGTCATGCTGCCTGAAAATTTCGAACGCGACCTGAACAAGAGCCTCGCTGTGCTCTTCGGCCGGGCAAACACCGGCTGACGCATCGTCTCACCGTACGCCGCTGCATCCTCACGCTGGATCATCTTCGCACTCCAATCCGCTCTTGTCGCTCGTCAACTACTCCACTCGCGAGATCACGTGCAAGATCGTCTACTACGGCCCAGGGCGGTCGGGGAAGACGACGAACCTGCATTACATCTACGGGCAGGTGCCGGGTGACCGGAAGGGGAAGATGGTGTCGCTCGCGACACAGACCGATCGCACGCTCTTCTTCGACTTCCTGCCGCTCGACCTCGGCGAGATCTCGGGATTCACGACCAAGTTTCAGCTGTACACGGTCCCCGGCCAGGTCTACTACCAGACCACGCGGAAGCTCGTGCTGCAGGGAGCGGACGGCGTCGTCTTCGTCGCCGACAGCCAGGCGCGGCAGATCGACGAGAACGTGGAAAGCATGCAGGACCTGCATGAGAACCTCGCGGAGCATGGCATCGACACGCGCGGATTCCCCCTCGTGATCCAGTACAACAAGCAGGACTTGCCGCGCGAGCTCATTCTCCCGCCTGCGGAACTCGCCGACGCGCTGAATTTCCGCAGCGTTCCGGACTTCACTGCTGACGCGCTGCACGGCCCCGGTGTCTTCGAGACGCTGCGCGGAATCTCCGAACTCGTGTTGAAGCGGCTGAGCGCACAGCCCGCGGGACGCTGATGCAGCTCGACGGGCGCCAGCGCTTTGAAAATTACGTCGTCGGCTCCGCCAACCGCCTCGCGGTCGCAGCCGCGCGTGCCGTTGCCGACGCCCCGGGAGCCATCTACAACCCGCTCTTTGTGTACAGCGGATCCGGCCTCGGAAAGACCCACCTGCTTGCCGCCATCGGGCATCAGGCACTACAGGTGCAGCCGAACCTGGCCGTCGAGCTCCATTCACTGGAGGAGTTCGTCGAGCAACTGCACGCCTCCATCGCTGCTGGCGAGATGGAAACGTTCAAGCGGCGCTACCAGCACGTCGACATGCTGCTGCTCGATGACGTGCAGTTCCTGACCGGCCGCCGCGAGACGCAAGCGGAGATGCTCCGCCTGTTCAACGTGCTCCAGGTCAGCGGCCGACAGATCGTCATGGCTAGCGACCGTCCGCCGAACGAGATCGCCGACGTGGACGAGCGACTCGTGAGTCGTCTTGCCGGTGGGCTCATCGTGGACATCGGCGCGCCCGACTACGAAACGCGCGTCGCGATCCTCCGGCGCAAGTGCGCCGAGCGCGGCGTGGAATTTCGGTCGGATGTGCTCGACGAGCTTGGCCATCTCGACTTCGCGAACGTTCGCGAGCTTCAGGGCGCCCTCAATCGCCTCATCGCGGAACAGAGCGTGAAGGGAGCGGCAATTGGCCTCGATGCCGTGCGCAGCATTGCTGCTGAACGCGGCGCGCGCCCGAAGAGCGCATCCCGCACCACTCGCGCCGAGGAACTGCAGGCGGCGATGGCGGCGGAGTCGCCGCCGCCAAATGCATCGCGCAAGACGCCCCCCCCGATGCAGCGCCTTTCCGGCGGCGAGTTTCACAGCTTCCTCTCCGATATCGCGCAGGCGGTGGCGGCACATGTCGAGCCGTGGAAGATCCGCCTCGGCGAAGCGGTCGCGTACTGGGGGGGAGAGGGTTTCGAGACCGCCGTGCTCGAGCGGGCGCTGGATCTCCCGTCCCCGCCCGACGTCGACGGGTTGCTCGCGACCTTCGTGTCGGCGATCGAGCATCTTCGGGCCCTCGAGGCGGAGGCCACGCTTGCCGACGCGGCCTTGGGCGGCAGCGCGCTCTTTCGCGACCCGGAACGCATCGCGGAAGCCGAGGCGCTCGTGGACCGCGCCATTCTGGGCCGGACGCCGCCACCAGGACCTGCTGCGAACTTCACGCGGTCGGGCTTCGAAGTCGGCGCGTCGAACCAGCTGGCCGTGCGCGCAGTGGATGCGATCATCGCCGAACCGGGACACCGTTTCAATCCGGTGCTGCTGCATGGGCCAAGC
>JBKJKH010000598.1:0-3683 GCA_046597595.1 Gemmatimonadaceae bacterium | reverse complement strand
CGGAATCACCATTGCGCAGGAGCATGCAGCCACCGCCATTTCGCAGATGGTCGTCAGCCATCTCTATTCCTTTGCGGAGTTCGCGCCGTCCAACCGGCAGAAAGTGCTCGTCGCGTGCGCGCAAGGTGAGCGGCACGACCTCGGGGCGCGCATTGTTTCGGACTTTCTCGAATACGCGGGGTTTTCCGTGCACTTTCTCGGTGCCGACGTGCCCGTCGATGCCCTTGGCGATGCAGTGCGTTCTCAGCGTCCCGCGCTGGTCGTCCTCTCGTCGGCGAGCGAGAACAGATTCGACGCCCTGCGCGAGGGGATAGACATCGCCAGGAACGCGGGGGGAGACGCGCTTCCTGTCTTCGTCGGCGGATACGCGTTCCGCGACGAGGCGGCGTGCCGTGATTTCGGCGACGCGGCTCCCGCCGCCGACGTGCATGGGCTCGTCGCCATCGCAAAACAGGTGTGTGGCGTGCGGTCGCGCGCCTCCCGCCCAGGTCCGCGCCTGATTTGACCCGCGCGCGGCGGGGTGACATCGCGCAGGTGCTTCGCGAGCAGCTTGCACGCGCCGTAGCCGCCGGCTCGCTGCAACCTGGTGATCGCCTGCCGAGCACGCGCGACCTGTCCCAGGAACTCGGCGCCGACCCGCGGGTCATCGCCGCGGCGTATCGCGCGCTGTCAGTGGAGGGGATTGTCGAGCTGCGTCCGCGCTCGGGAGTGTTCTATTCGGCCGGCACAAGCGGCGCCGCGCCGGAGCCCTCCGCGCAATGGCTCGTCAACGCGCTCGTGTCGGCAGTCGGGATGGGCGTGGCGATACCCTCGGTGTCGGGATGGATTCGGCGCGCAACTTCCTCGCACACGCTGCGCGCTGCAGTCATTGCGACCACAACGGATCAGGCGCTCGGCCTCTGCCGGGAGCTCCTTGACGATTATGGCATTGAGTCCCGAATAGTGGATCCTGCCGATCTCGAGGGGGAATGGGATGCGCGCGACAAGCTGCCGCGGCCGCTGCGCCGGTGCAAACTGCTCGTCACAACGAAGGCCGAGTCTGCTCGGGCCGCCATGTTGGCGAAACGATTCGGCATGCGCCACGTCTCGGTTGCCGTGCGCCCGGATTTTCTGGGTTTCGAACTGCAGCAACTGCTCCTGCGTCCCGCGTTCATGGTCGTGGCTGACGTGCGCTTCGTGAAGGTCGTCAGCCTGACGCTGCGAAATGCGCCCGGCGGAGAAAAGCTGCGATTTCTCGTGGCGGGCAGGGACGACCTTGGTATCATTCCGCGCGATGCGCCGACGTATATCACGCAGGCCGCACGGAAGAAGCTCGGTCGAACACGACTTCCGGGTTTCGCGCTGCCGCCTGCCAGGCTGCTCCCCGAAGAGTGTGCGCGCGAGATCATCACCGCACTCGTCGAATGCAATCGCGAGGCCGGCGGCGGCTGACGTCTTTGCGCGTTCGCATCCAGCAGAAGCCACGTGTCGTCACACCACTGCTGCATTGCACGCGAAGCAGTTTCCCGCTTTTGGGGTAACCGACACAGGGGGGCACCGCTCTTGCCCTTACACCTGACGTGGGTGACCGCGGAAGACATGGAGTTTCCTGTCTTCTTCATTGAGACCATTCCATGAGAGCACGTGTCGTTCACGCCGCGATGAATGCGTGGCAGGTGGCCGGCACGGGGCTCCGCGAGGCAACGTGAGCGCAGCAGCGGAAAGTCCCTTTGGCAGCATGGAAGCGGAGCTGAAGTTCGAGCGCCAGCAGCTGCGCGACCTGTTCGAGCAGATGCCGGTGGCGTGCGTCGTGACAGACGGGGCCGGCGTCGTGCGCGACGCGAATCCCGCGGCGGAAGCGCTCTTGCGGTCAAGCCTCAAGCTGATGAAGGGACGCCCGATGACGCAGTTTGTGGGGCGCGAGGATCGTATCGAGTTTCGCAAGCAGATGAGCCAGGCGAAATACTCCACCGACATCGGGGAGTGGCGATGGACGGTGACTGCGGCGGACGGCATCGCATGCGACGTCGTCACCACGATCTCGCGAGTGCAGCGCCTCGATGAGGCGGTGCAGCTGCGCTGGTTTCTCCGGCAAGTCGCGGTCGCAGCCAGCTCGCGCCCGGCATCATATGCGTCGGCGCACTCAGACCGTTCGCTCCTGCTGCGCGCCTCAGCCGTGTAGCGGCACGGTGGACCCCTGCGGGCGTTACTTGGGCCGCGGGTCCCGCGCCCCCGCCGTTGCATCGACCAGCGTCCCGTCACGCTTCATGCGCACGCCCTTCACCACGGCGTGCGCGATGTTCCGCACCTCCTGCTGCACCGCCTTGTCCCGGTCGAGCGCGTCGTGGCTCGTGGCGTAGGGACCGTAGTATCCGATGTAGCGGTCCTCACCGGCGACATGAATCAACCGCATGTCCTCGAGCCAGACGGTGAGTGACCGACGCAGGGTCTCGGCGCCCTCCGCGTCCCCGTGCACGAAAATGCCGAAGACGCGCCCCTCGAGGTGCCGGGGAAAGTCCCAGCCTTCGAGCTCGATGCGCTTGGCGATCTTCGGATTCTTGCCCTGGGTTGACGTCGGATCGGGATTCCCTCCATCCGCGCAGACGAGCCGGTCCATCATCAGCTTCAGCACACTTGGCGCCTGATACCAGTAGACCGGCGTCACGATCATGACACCGTGCGCCGCGACCCAGCGCGGGTAGAGCTCATTCATCCAGTCGTTGACCTGCCCCATTGCGTGATTGGGGTAGCAGGAGCACGGCCAGTGGCAGAGTGGCATCGCCGTGGACACGCATGCCTTGCAGGGCAGGATCTGCCTGCCATACTCGGCCGTGAGCACGCCGAGGTCGAGGAGGTCGCATTCCATTCCCTGCCGTTTGATGACCTTCTGTGCAAGCTGCGCAAGGCGAAAGGTCTTGGACATTTCTCCCGGACACGTCTGGTCGTGTCGGGCAGCCGCCGAGATGAGCAGGATGCGGGATGGCGAGGCGGGGTCTTCTTGCAGACGCTGAGCCTGCATGATCTCGGCGCGCGCCTTGAGCCACTCGACAGGCAACTCGTAGTCCGGATCCGCGAAACCGCGGCCAGCGCGCGTGGTGTTCGGACTCTTCCGGTATTCGTCGTATGCGTCCCAGGCGACGGCAATCACCCGCTCGAGCTCGTCGCGAACAGCGGCGAACGCGGGATCGGTGAATCGTTGATGAAGGCGACGTGCGAATTCTTCGGACGTCAGCTTGACGTCACCCTGCCCTTTCCTGATCGATGGCGTGCGCATGACGCGGATGGCGGCAAGAGCCATTCCCGCCTGACGACCACATGGCCGGCGCGCATCCCCCAGATCCATGGTGCGCGACCCAACTGCTGCATCTCATGGGTGGCAGTTTCGCGTCATTTTGTGATAGCCGACACGAGGGGCACCGGTCTTGCGACGTGCCCTCATAATCGCGAACGGGCGCACCCGCTGCCGTTCACGAATCCGTCGTGCATCACGCAATCTGTTTTTGTTTCTCCCTGGTGGGAGATCCGATCACGCAGAAGCGGCGTAGCACTCTGGCCGGCGTCCACACCGGCCATACTCGTTCTCTCTCGGAGACCTCGCACATGTCCATTCGTCTTACCCGCCCGCGCCTGACGAGCGCGGCCGTGGCAACCCTCCTCGCAGCAGGTCTCGCGTTCGGCGCACGTCGCGTCGTGGCGTCGGACCA
>JBKJKH010000590.1:0-3683 GCA_046597595.1 Gemmatimonadaceae bacterium | reverse complement strand
CGGAATCACCATTGCGCAGGAGCATGCAGCCACCGCCATTTCGCAGATGGTCGTCAGCCATCTCTATTCCTTTGCGGAGTTCGCGCCGTCCAACCGGCAGAAAGTGCTCGTCGCGTGTGCGCAGGGTGAGCGGCACGACCTCGGGGCGCGCATTGTTTCGGACTTTCTCGAATACGCGGGGTTTTCCGTGCACTTTCTCGGTGCCGACGTGCCCGTCGATGCCCTTGGCGATGCGGTGCGTTCTCAGCGTCCCGCGCTGGTCGTCCTCTCGTCGGCGAGCGAGAACAGATTCGACGCCCTGCGCGAGGGGATAGACATTGCCAGGCACGCGGGGGGAGACGCGCTTCCCGTTTTCGTCGGCGGATACGCCTTCCGCGACGAGGCGGCGCGCCGGCAGTTCGGCGACGCGGCCCCCGCCGCCGCCGACGTGCATGAGCTCGTCGCTATCGCAAAGCAGGTGTGTGGCGTGCGTGCGCGCGCCTCCCGCCCAGGTCCGCGCCCGAGTTGACCCGCGCGCGGCGGGGTGACATCGCGCAGGTGCTTCGCGAGCAGCTTGCACGCGCCGTGGCTGCCGGCTCGCTGCGGCCTGGTGATCGCCTGCCGAGTACGCGCGACCTGTCCCAGGAACTCGGCGCTGACCCGCGGGTTATCGCCGCGGCGTATCGCGCGCTGTCGGTAGAGGGAATTGTCGAACTGCGTCCGCGCTCGGGAGTGTTCTATGCGGCCGGCACCAGCGGCGCCGTGCCGGAGCCCTCCGCACAATGGCTCGTCAACGCGCTCGTGTCGGCCGTCGGGATGGGCGTCGCGGTACCCTCGGTGTCGGGATGGATTCGGCGCGCAACTTCCTCGCACACGCTGCGCGCTGCAGTCATTGCGACCACCATGGATCAAGCGCTCGGCCTCTGCCGGGAGCTTCTTGACGATTACGGCATTGAGTCGCGAATGGTGGACCCTGCCGACCTCGAGGGGGAATGGGATGCGCGCGACAAGCTGCCGACGCCGCTGCGCCGGTGCGGACTGCTCGTCACAACGAAGGCCGAGTCCGCTCGGGCCGCCATGCTGGCGAAACGATTCGGCATGCGCCACGTCTCGGTTTCCGTGCGCCCGGATTTTCTGGGTTTCGAGCTACAGCAACTGCTCCTGCGCCCCGCGTTCATGGTCGTGGCCGACGCGCGCTTCGTGAAGATCGTGGGCCTGACGCTGCGAAATGCGCCCGGCGGAGAAAAGCTGCGATTTCTCGTGGTGGGCAGGGACGACCTTGGTATTATTCCGCGCGATGCGCCGACGTATATCACGCAGGCCGCACGGAAGAAGCTCGGTCGAACACGGCTTCCGGGATTCGTGCTGCCCCCTGCCAGGCTGCTCCCCGAAGAGTGCGCGCGCGAGATCATCACCGCGCTCGTCGAGTCCAATCGCGAGGCCGGCGCCGGCTGACGCCCCGGCGCGTTCGCATCCAGCAGAAGCCACGTGTCGCACACCACTGCTGCATTGCACGCGAAGCAGTTTCCCGCTTTCGGGGTAACGGACACAAGGGGGCACCGCTCTTGCCCTTACACCTGATTGTGGGCGACCGCAGAAGACATGGCGTTTCCTGTCTTCTTCATTGAGACCATACCATGAGGGCACGTGTCGTTCACGCCGCGATGAATGCGTGGCAGATGGCCGGCACGCGGCTCCGCGAGGCAACGTGAGCGCAGCAGCGGAAAGTCCTGTTGGCAGCATGGAGGCGGAGCTCAAGTTCGAGCGCCAGCAGCTGCGCGACCTGTTCGAGCAGATGCCGGTGGCGTGCGTCGTGACAGACGGCGCCGGCGTCGTGCGCGACGCGAATCCCGCGGCGGAAGCGCTCTTGCGGTCTAGCCTCAAGCTCATGAAGGGACGCCCGATGACACAGTTTGTGGAGCGTGAAGATCGTATCGAGTTTCGCAAGCACATGAGCCAGGCGAAATATTCCACCGATATCGGGGAGTGGCGATGGACGGTGACCGCGGCGGACGGCATCGCATGCGATGTGGTCACTACGATATCGCAAGTGCAGCGCCTCGATGAGGCAGTGCAGCTGCGCTGGTTCCTCCGGCAAGTCGCGGTCGCAGCCAGCTCGCGTCCGGCATCGTATGCGTCGGCGCACTCAGATCGCTCGCTCCTGCTGCGCGCCTCAGCCGTGTAGCGGCACGGTGGACCCGTGCGGGCGTTACTTGGGCCGCGGGTCCCGCGCCCCCGCCGTTGCGTCGACCAGCGTCCCGTCACGCTTCATGCGCACGCCCTTCACCACGGCGTGCGCGATGTTTCGCACCTCCTGCTGCACTGCCTTGTCCCGGTCGAGCGCGTCGTGGCTCGTGGCGTAGGGACCGTAGTATCCGATGTAGCGGTCCTCACCGGCGACGTGAATCAACCGCATGTCCTCGAGCCAGTCGGTGAGTGATCGCCGCAGGGTTTCGGCGCCCTCCGCGTCACCATGCACGAAGGTGCCGAAGACGCGCCCCTCGAGGTGCCGGGGAAAGTCCCAACCCTCGAGCTCGATGCGCTTGGCGATCTTCGGATTCTTGCCCTGAGTTGACGTGAGATCGGGGTTCCCTCCATCCGCGCAGACAAGCCGGTCCATCATCAGCTTCAGTACACTTGGCGCCTGATACCAGTAGACCGGCGTCACGATCATGACACCGTGTGCCGCGACCCAGCGCGGGTAGAGCTCGTTCATCCAGTCGTTGACCTGCCCCATCGCGTGATTGGGGTAGCAGGAGCACGGCCAGTGGCAGAGTGGCATCGCTGTAGACACGCATGCCTTGCAGGGCAGGATCTGTCTGCCATACTCGGCGGTAAGCACGCCGAGGTCGAGGAGATCGCATTCCATCCCCTGTCGTTTGATGACCTTCTGTGCGAGCTGCGCAAGGCGAAAGGTCTTGGACATTTCTCCTGGACACGTCTGGTCGTGTCGGGCAGCCGCCGAGATGAGCAGGATGCGCGAGGGCGAGGCGGCGTCTTCGTGCAGGCGCTGGGCCTGCATGATCTCAGCGCGCGCCTTGAGCCACTCGACAGGCAACTCGTATTCCGGATCCGCGAAGCCGCGGCCAGCGCGCGTAGTGTTCGGACTCTTCCGGTATTCGTCGTATGCGTCCCAGGCGACGGCAATCACCCGCTCGAGCTCGTCGCGAACGGCGTCGAACGCGGGATCGGCGAATCGTTGATGCAGGCGGTGTGCGAATTCTTCGGACGTCAGCTTGACGTCACCCTGCCCTTTCCTGATCGATGGCGTGCGCATGAGTCGCGTGGCGGCAAGAGCCATTCCCGCCTGACGACGACATGGCCGGCACGCATCCCCCAGATTCGTGGTGTGCGACCCAACTGCTGCATTCAAGTGGTGGCAGTTTCGTGCAATTTTGTGATAGGCGACACGAGGGGCACCGGTCTTGCGACGTGCCGTCATACATCGCGAACGGGCGCACTCGCTGCCGTTCACGAATCCGTCGTGCATCACGCAATCTGTTTGTTTCTCCCTGATGGGAGATCCGATCACGCAGAAGCGGCGTAGCACTCTGGCCGGCGTCCATACCGGCCATACTCGTTCTCCTGGAGACCTCGCACATGTCCATTCGTCTTACCCGCCCGCGCCTGACGAGCGCGGCCGTGGCAACCCTCCTCGCAGCAGGTCTCGCGTTCGGCGCACGTCGCGTCGTGGCGTCGGACCA
>JBKJKH010000512.1:0-3704 GCA_046597595.1 Gemmatimonadaceae bacterium | reverse complement strand
GATAGCCAAACCCCTGCGTGGAAAGCGATCCCTGCGCCGAACCTGCCGTCGCAACGAGAACGGAAAGCACAGTCACGAGAGAGGCGCGGGTGGCGAATTTCGTGAGCGCGATCATGGCAGGCCGACGACGCGGCCGGGAACGAAGGTGATGCGAAGTTTCGGGCGAAGCGCAGGCGCTGCCTCGCTGGAGTAGAACCGGAATTCCCCGGGCAACGACGACTCGCCCTGCAGGCGCAGGACAAGCGCACGTGGCAGTGACGTCGTCGTTCCGGAGGCCCGCCAGAACTGGAGCACTCCCGCAAGCTCGAGCGACACCGTGCCACTTCCCGATGAGACGACGCGCACGGAATCGCTCGCAAACTGGAGCGGCGAGAAGCTCTGCCGGAAGAACGCGAGCGGCGAGAAAAATGCGAGCGCCTTGGTCAGGTCGGTGACAGCCGGACCGGCGGTGGACAGGTCCACCAGCACCGAGAGCGTATCATCGGCCATGAATGCCGGTGCCGCACGCTGCCGCAACAGGAGCGTCGCGCGGATGACATTCGTCGAATCGACGATGCGAGAGGGAATTCCGAAACGGAGATATCCGCGCCGCGCCGGCAGGCCCCCGACGACGATCTCGTTTGGCGCCGGTGGCACGGAGCCGCGCGCGACAACGACAAAATCAGCCATCTCGGCGCGCGACCGCTCGTCGACCGCCGGTGCGCTCGATGCGAGGGAGATGCGGATGATTTTCGTGGCGGTATCGCCCGGGGCGCGGTACCGGAGTTCCGGAGGCACGCCGAACAGGTCTTCCGTCGCAAAGACACGCAGCTGCGCAGACTGGGTGCCGAGCACGCGCAAGCCAAGCCGGAGTCGCGAGCCGCTGCGGATTTTCGCGAGGAGCTTCGCGGTGTCGAGGGGAATCCTGACGCTGTCGACCACAAGCTCGCCGGGCAGCGTCGTCGTGCCCACCAGGCGATCGGGACGAAACAACGCCAGCAGCGCCGCCGATGCCGTATCGGCGCTCGTGGTGTCGACGTCGTACGCCTGAATGGTGAGCGTCCCACGGCGCAAGGCACCGCGCGGATCGAGGCCCAGGCGGACATACGCGCTGTCGAGCTGTACCAGCGGCCGCAGCGAATCGCCTGTACGCGGAAGGAATTGCGCGACAAGCGAGTCGAAGCGCAGGATGATCCGCGTGTCGACGGTATCTCCGCGCGTCGCCAGCAGCATCACGCGTTCGCTCCCCTGGAGCGGATAGCCGGCGATGCTGGTGTCGAGCGCGAAGGGATCGAGCACCGTGTCGCGCACAGGAACGTCCTGCACACACAGCGCTGGACACCCGGCGTTTGTCTCGAGGTCCTCGGAGCATGCTGCGAGGACCGCAGCCAATGCGAGCACCAATACCCCACCGGCCCGTTGCCGGCGATGAACCACGTTCATTGCGTCTGGAAAGAGTCCGAAAATCGGAGTGTGTTTTACCTGTGAGCGGCGGCTGCCGCTGCAGGGCCAAGTGATCCCGGGCCAAACGGATGCGGCAGCAACTCTGCGAGCTGCCAGCGCGCCGTCCGCCCGCGTGTCGTCACACTCACGATCTCGAGCGTTCCACCACTCGAGAACTCGCTGAGCGCCTGACGACAGAACCCGCAGGGTGCCGCCGGGTCTTCGCCTTCGCTGGCGATGACGAGGAGGTCGAAATCTGTTGAGCCGGCAGCGATCGCCGCCGTCAGCGCACTGCGCTCCGCGCAGGTCCCCGCTGGATACGACGCGTTTTCCACGTTGCACCCGCGTGCGATGAGCCCGTCCGTCCCACGCAGCGCTGCCCCGACACGAAAACCCGAGTACGGCGCATACGCGCGTTCCATCACTTCCAGGGCGGCGGTGCGAAGCACGTCGCCCGACGGACGCGTGGTCATGCGATCATCTCCGACAGGAATGACTGGCCACGCCCGCGGAACGCGAGCCCGAACCAGTCCGCCACCGTCGCGCCAAGATCGGACATGGTTTCACGCCGTCCGAGCGCAACAGGACGCACGCGCGCGCCGAGCACGACGAGCGGAACGTTCTCGCGCGCGTGATCGGACGACGGAGTCGTCGGGTCGTTGCCATGATCGGCGGTGATGAACAGTAAATCCTCCTCACGCAACGCGGCTTCCAGCGAGGGAAGCGCGGCGTCGAACTCGCGCAGGGCCCCGTAGAAGCCGCGCACATCGTTTCTGTGCCCGAACTGCTGGTCGAAATCTACTAGGTTCGCGAACAGGAACCCACTGCTCGTGTCCTGAAGGAGCCAATCGCGGCACAGGACGATGCCCTCAGCGTTCCCTGACGTGTGCCTTGCGGTGATGGAACGTCCCGCGAACAGGTCATCGACCTTCCCCACTCCAGTCCGCTCGATGCCGGCCGACGCCAGCGCATCGAGGAGCGTTTCGTCAGGCGGGACCAGGGAATAGTCGCGACGGTTCGCGGTGCGCTCGTAGCGTCCGTCGCGCCCGGTGAAGGGCCGCGCGATCACCCGCGAGACATCGTGCGGCGGCACCAGCATCGCACGCGCCGTCTCGCACGCCGCGTGAAGCTCGGCCAAGGGCACAATCTCCTCGTTGGCCGCGACCTGAAAGACGGAATCCGCGCTGGTGTAGAGAATCCACGAACCGGTCCGCTCATGCTCCTGGCCGAAGCGTGTCATCACGTTGGTGCCGCTGCCCACGACGTTGCCAATGACGCCCCGCCCGGTCCGCCGCGAGAACTCCGAAACGACCCCTTCGGGAAACCCATCGGGGTAGGTCGGAAACGCCTTCTCGAGGTGGACACCGGCGATTTCCCAATGCCCCGTGGTGCTGTCCTTGCCCGCGGACTTCGGTATCAAAAGGCCGTGTGCGCCGGCCGGGCTGCCGCATCGCATTCCCGGCACCGGACGCGTACAGCCGAGGCCCGCACGTTCGAGCGCCGGCAGGGCCACACCGCCCACCGCAGCCGCGACGTTGCCCAGCGTATCGCTCCCGAGATCGCCATAGTCAGCGGCATCTGGAGCGGCACCAGCGCCAACGCCGTCTAGCACGATGACCGCAGCGCGACGCGTCACGGCCCGCCCAGGAACTCGCGTTCCGCGCGGAGGCGCAGCCCCGTCAGCAGCTCGTACGAAATCGTATCCGCCAAGGTCGCCAGGTCATCCAGTGAAATGATGTCGCCGCCATCACGGCCAATCAGGGTGGCCACATCGCCGATCGCACAGGGCACATCGGTGACGTCAACCAGCGTCATGTCCATGGTTACGACACCCACGACCGGCGCACGGTGCCCATTGAGCAACACATTGGCTCGATTTCCAAGCCTTCTCCGATATCCGTCCGCGTACCCCACGGGAAGGGTGGCGATCCGCCGCGGCCCGGCGGCACGGTACGACGCCCCGTAGCTCACCGTTTCGCCGTCGGCCAGGTCGCGCAGATCCACGATGGGCGCACGCAGGTGCGCGACGGGCTCCGGCTGGATGGCCGCTCCTTCCCCGGTGCCGCCACCGTACAGAAAGACCCCGGGCCGCACGAGATCGTAGCGCGACGCTCCCTGACGGACGATCGCGGCGCTGTTGCTGGTGTGGAGATACTTCGGGCGGGCTGGCAGCGCCTGAACTATGTCGTCAAAGCGCTGTTCCTGCACTTCGAGACTTCCGTCGCCCTTCTCTGCCGAGTGGAAGTGCGTGAACGCCCCCTCGGGTGGAAAGCGGACGAGCA
>JBKJKH010000343.1:0-2528 GCA_046597595.1 Gemmatimonadaceae bacterium | reverse complement strand
TGAATCAGCGGCGTCCGGCCGACGGTCTCGGTGACGTCGCGGAAGATGCGCTCGGTAGTCATCTCGGCATGGATTGGAGGTGGGGAGCTTCCACAAACGTAATCCGCCAACACGGGGGAGCGCTTCCGCCTGGACGCGTCGCGGCGGGAAAACGACCTTGCGCGGGAACCCAATTCCTGAGTTTTGAGTCGTGAGTTCCGAGTCGTGAGTCGACCTCCTGAGTCATCAGTCGTGAGAACTGAGTCAGGTACCAGTCATGAGAAGTGAGTCAGACGGCCGTCATGAGGCGTGACTCAGGGGGCTAGTGTGAGTGCGAGTTTGCGTCTGCATTCAAGATCGACCTGCGCAAGGCATACGTCATCCGGCGGATCGCAATCGTTTCGCGCGAGAGTGTCTCCCATACCTCTTGTGAAATAGCACCGTTGTCGCGCGCGAGTTGAAGTTCACCCTCGAGTTCACACATCGACTTGATCGAGATATCAAGGAAGCGCGCAAACTCCTTGCGGGTGGCGGCACCGCACCCCTCGACCATGTTGATGACAATCGACTCAGCGGCGCGAATCAGCTGGGATTTGAGCGAGGTGAAGCCCGTCCGGCGAATGCTGTGAGCCATTTTGCGAATCGCAATGGCATGCGGGTGAGCCCGTTTCCAGACTCGGAGTTCATGGTAGTCTTGCATGCTGCCAGAATTGCACCGTTACTTCTCCCTCACCGTACCAGCGCCCCTCTCTCCAGCGCATTTGAATCCCGGACTTACGACTCACGACTCATGACTCGGTCGACTCAGAACTCACGACTCACGACCCAGGAGTTCGACGCAGGACTCACCACTCACGACTCACAACTCGAGTGATCATTCAAGGCCAATTGTCTCGCGCCATAATCCTGCTGACAGCTGCCATCGTCGCGGCGCTCCTTGGCGTGTCTGCCGTCCGCACCATGCGCCTGGCTCCCCCGGCACCGTCATCCGCTGCCCGCGTCACAATCCAGGTCAATGCGGATACGCTGGCGGAGCACCTCGGCGCCGCAGTGCGATTCCCGACCGTCTCGGTGCAGGACGGTGCGATCGATACCGCGGCGTTCGTCGCATTGCATGCGTGGATGGCGAAGACCTACCCACTCGTGCATCAGCGCCTGACCCTCGAGAAAGTCGGCTTGAGCCTGCTGTACACATGGCCAGGAACCGATCCGGCCAGTGCGCCGGTGGTGCTGATGGGACATCAGGACGTCGTTCCCGTGATTCCCGGAACCGAAACGAAGTGGACGCATGGCGCATTCAGTGGCGAGGTCGCCGACGGTTTTGTGTGGGGACGCGGAACACTCGACGACAAAGGCACCGTGATCGCGGTTCTCGAGGCGGTAGAGCAAATCCTGCGTGATGGACACCAGCCCGCGCGCACGATCTATCTCGCATTTGGCCATGATGAAGAGGTCGGCGGACGCGAAGGGGCGCAACGCATCGCGCAGCTCTACCGGGATCGCAAGCTGTCGGCGCCTGCACTCGTCCTGGACGAAGGGGGAGCAGTATTCGAAGGCAAGTCGCTCGGCGTGTCCGGCCCGGTCGCAATGGTCGGGGTCGCGGAGAAGGGCTTCGCCTCGCTCGAGCTGAGCACGGAGGGGGAGGGAGGCCACTCATCCACGCCGCCGCGCGAGACGCATATCGGCCGCGTTGCCCGCGCCGTGATCAGGCTGGAGGACGACCAGTTTCCCGCGACGCTGGATGGGGCGACACGATCGCTCATGGAATCCATCCCGCCGCTCATGCCGTTCAGCCAGCGATTCTTCGTCGGGAATCTGTGGCTTTTCAGCCCGCTGGTGAAGCGCATCCTGCTTGCGAAGCCACAGTCGGCCGCGATGATGCGCACAACGACGGCGCCGACAATCTTTCAGGCCGGCGCGAAAGACAATGTCCTGCCGCCAAACGCAAGGGCGGTCGTCAACTTCCGCATCCGTCCCGGCGAGACCGTGGAAGGCGTGATCCAGCGCGTGACGCGCGTGATCGGTGACACACTGGTGCACGTGAAGGCAATCGGATTCCGCAGTGAACCCTCGCCGCTATCCGACTATTCCGGCGCCGCGTTCGCCACCGTGGCCGCGACCGTCCGCCAGACGCTTGGCAGCCGCGCGCCGCTGGTTGCCCCATATCTGGTGATGGGCGGAACGGATGCGCGCTACTGGGCACCACATTCGCGCCTCGTGTTTCGCTTCAATCCATTCCCCTTCGAGCTGGATGCCCTCACGAGGGTCCACGGCACGAATGAGCGCGTTCCGGTGCAGGGTTTCGCTGACGGAGTGCGGTACTATATCCAGCTCGTGAAAAACCTGAAACAGCTGTAGCCATCGAGGGTGCGTCATCACACGGCCACTGCCGGTCGTCGCGTGTCCTGACTCGCGTAGCCCTTGCCCATCAACGAAATCACAAGCCCGATGATGCTGAGCACCGCGATAACAAGCGCGGGAGTGCGGGCACCCGAAGTTCCCGCGAGCACGAGCGGCTTGAACAGTCCCACGACTCTCGACCCGGCGTA
>JBKJKH010000229.1:0-10194 GCA_046597595.1 Gemmatimonadaceae bacterium | reverse complement strand
GGCGCGCGCGCGCAGCGCACGCGCGGTTCGCTCGAACTGAGCACGAGTCTGACGCATCTCGACAACGGTCTTGCCAGCGGCGGTCTGCTCGACGCGTTGGCCTTCGGCGCGCGTTCTCCGTGGTCGTCGGACGGTCGCGTACGTGGTGAAGTCGCGCTGCGGCGATTTGACGGCGGTACGGGGCTCGGCGTTGGCGGTGAAGCGGACAAGCGCGGGGCAAAGGGAGAGGTCAGGCTGCGCCTCGCACATGCGCCGGGCGGGACCAATGCGTTCGCGTACAACCGCAATCAGGCGTCGGCGTTCGGGTCGCGCGCCCTGACGCCGCGCCTTCAGACGAACGCTGGTGGCTGGTACAACGATGACGGCAACGTGCGCGACAGCCGGCGGCAGCGCAGTTCCGGTACGAGCCTCTCGAGCACAGTCGACGTTGGTCGCGGCTATTCGGTAGGCGCGGCGAGCAACCTCTCCCTGGTCGCCCTGCGCGATTCGCTTGGCGGCACGTCCGGCGGCGACACCCGCGCGCTGAGTGCGTTCGCCGGTGGCCGTGCGGGACCGATCAACATCTCCGGATCGACCTCGTACTCCGTCGAGCACCGGAACTCGAGCGTGCCCACTCTCGAACTTCTGGACGGTGCCGATCGCCGGTTGACATGGCGCGCACACGCCGCGACGTCGACACCGTTCGCCGTCGCGAGCGTGACGACGTGGTTCGAGCGAACACTCGGTGGCACGTCGTTCCTGCCGGCACAAGGTGAGACCCAGCTGTCCGCGCAGGATATCCGTATTCCCGGCCTGCAACGGTACGTGACCTTCGGTGCCACAGTCAGCCGGCTCGGCGGCTTCAGCGCGGGCGGCGCGATTATCACGCAGCGCTATGACGCCGCGGCGCTCCTGCCAGGCGGCGTGGCGCTGCGGCTCGACGTGGAGCGCAATCCACTCTTCTCGAACTTCGGGCGCAGTCGTTGGAGCACCGCGCTTCGAATCGAGCGGACGTTCGACGTCCCTTCGTTCAACGGTACGGGCGGGGGATATGTATACCAGGATCTCGACGGCGACGGTTTCCGCGACCGCAATGAGCCGGGCATGCCGGGCATCATTCTTCGCGCCGAGGGGCAGCTTGCGGTCACTGGAAAGGACGGTCGGTATCGGCTCGCTGCCGCCGATCGCACACCGCCGGAAGTAGACGACCGGTCGCTGCCGTTCGGGTGGGTGCTGCTGTCTCGCCGGGCAACACGTGGACGTGATTTCGCCGTCGTCCCGATGTCGTCAGCCGAGGTGCGGCTCGAGATCAAGGGCGATGCTGGCAGTCGGCTCGCGGGCTTGAACTTCGCATCCGCCGGAATCGTGGCCCGCGATACAGCCGACCGCATGTGGGTGGCGCGCATGGACAGCACAGGGCGCGGTATCTTCGACGCGCTGCCACCGGGGCGCTACCGCCTGGCCCTCGATCTTTCCCGTCTGCGCGAGCCGCTCGTTGTGCGCGGAGAGCTGCCGCAGATTCACACCACCGCTACGCGGGAAACGATCCGCATCACGGTGCCCGTGTTCGCGCGTCCGGTACGAGTGTGGCGGGGCGGTGCAGTCGATTCGACGCAGCATGTGGCGGCGCCCGTTCTCCCGGGCGCCGGGGTTGATTCCGCCTCGACAGCGGACACCGCAGCGGACACCGCAGCGGACACCGTGCTGCGCGGCGCGCCACGCGTCACGCTCCCGGCCGTGCGATACGTCACGCACCGACCCGACGTCTTCCGCGCACGGCCGCCGCGTCCGCCGCGGATGGTTGTGCGCAAGGGACGCGGGGATGCCGGACGCATCGTCATGCTCACCTCGACGCCGGGTGCTGCACCATTGGGCAATCGCACCGCCGTTGCACCGGCGTCGCCCGGGCCCGTCGTCACTCCGGTACAGCGCTCGACGCTCGCCCCGGTCCGCCCACCGACGTTGTGGGAGCGCGTGGTGGACTGGACGCAGGAAACATCCGCAAAGCTGGGCGAGACGGCAGCGGAGCTGCTCGCGAAAATTGGTTCCCTCATCGGGCTCCGCGCGGGTGGCCGATGATTCGCGGGGTGCTTGCAACTGCGGCTCTTGCGCTGCTCGCGAATGGCTGCGCTGACACGCCCACGGACGAGGGGCCGGCCCGCTTTCCGCTCGCTCGCGACTGGCACTATTCCGCCGATCAGCAGACCCCCGACCGCATACGCACCGAGGGTGAGATTCAATTCACTTTTCAGAGCGGGCTGCGGTTCGACGGGGCAGCCGATGTCATCGAGACGGACTTCCTTGGCCAGGGGGAGCGGCGTACCGGCATCCTGAGCGGACGATTTCGGGATTCGTCGAACGTGGAGTTCGATCTCCGTCTCGACGCTGAATCACGTCGCCACGCAGGTCGAATTGCCGGTGATTCCATCCTGGGCAGCTGGTTCCAGACGAGTGGCACTTCGACCGCCCGAGGCACATTTCGGATGTTGCGGATTCAGCGATGACGATGACTCGATGGGCGCTCGGAATCGCTGCCGTGCTTGGCGTGCTCGCGTCCGGATTGCGCGCGCAGGTCACGTGCTCAGCGCTGACGGGGCCGAGCGGCGGCCCTGCCAGCACCTGCGTAACACCGACAACCATCACCGCGACCATGACGGTGGTGCAAGTGGGACGGTTGGCAATCAGCACCGGCAGCACGGCTATCCAGAGCGGCGCAAACGTCAGCGTAGGCGACTACGAGGCGTCGGAGGACACCGTGAGCGGCAATGTCTTCATGGGTCCACTTCTCGGCGTGAGTGCCAACAAGGCGTACACGGTAACGTTCACGAACCCGGCGGCATTTACGCTGGCGCCGAGTGCAAAGACCGCGGCCCACGTGAAATGGTCGGTGAGCGGCACGGCGGGAGCCTGCGCTTCGCCATACACGTCGCTGTCGGTGACCGGTGCCACCCAGACCGTCGGGTTGGGAGCCGCGACGGCGCTCAATCAATTTCAGTTGTGCTTCAGGGTGAAATGGATCTGGGCCTCGAACCCGCCCGGGACGTACCGTATGCCCATCACCTTCACCCTGACCGCACCGTAAGGCACGCTGACGCGCAGGTGCGCTCAGCTTTTGCCGCGAGAGGCCGACACTCGGGAGGAGAGAAACCACCCGGGAGCCGACTTCATTGCGCCTGCATCTCCGCACACTGCTCATCACCATCGGCGCGCATCTGGCAATCGCCGGCGTGCTCGATGCACAACAGGTCTCCGATCACGTGCAACACTCGGTGGTCTCGCGAGTCGAGGCGTTGCTCGTCGTGCGCCGGGCGACGTACCCGGATTTCGGGGGGCGAAGCGGCGACGCCGTCACTGCACTCTCGGTTGGGGCGAATGTCCGGCACGACGTGCTCGTGCGCCTTGCGGCGCCTTCCAGCGCCATCGTGGAAGTGCGTGACGCCAGCGGGACGTTCCGCCGCGTGAGCGAGGAGCCAGTGGTGATTGCGACGGCTGCTGCTGGCGCGCACCAGATCGAGGTTGCATGGCGTCTTCGGGGAACGGCGGCAGCCGCTGCTCCTCCGGCAATCTCCTATCTGGTCAACGTCTCAGAAGCGCACTGAGCAGGCGCGACCACGCGTGCGAAAACGGGGCGGTCCCACTGGGGCACCCTGTTTATATTTCGCCATGGCTGATGTGACGTGTGTGCGCTGCGGGAACGCGCGGGTGGGATTCGAACGTCCCCCATTTCCCGGACCGGTGGGTCTTCGCGTTGTGCAGGAGATTTGTCAGCAATGCTGGGGCGAGTGGGTGAAGCAGCAGACGATGCTGATCAACCACTACGGCCTCAACGTGATGGATCCACAGGCGCGGTCCTTTCTCACGAAGAACATGCAGGCCTTCCTCTTCAAGACCGGCGAGAAGGAAGAGGTCGATACCTCGAAGCAGGGAACTGTCGAATGGTGAATCACCGCGCGCGATTCACGCTGGCCCTGCTGATCGTAGCCGGCGCGTGCACCAGTGCGGCGACGGTACCGGCCACGCCTGCGCCGAGTCCGGCGCCAGGTGGAGCGCCAACGCGCGTGGCCGCGGGCACGCAACGAAACTGGATCGATTCCGTCCTCGCCACGATGACCGTGCGTGACAAGGCGGCACAAATGGTCTGGCCGTGGATGCTCGGTGACTACGTGCCCGAGGGGTCGGCGACGTGGAAGCGGTTCGAGCGCTATGTGACCGAGGATCGCATCGGGGGGCTCATCATCTCCGTTGGCTCGCCGACCGAGATTGCCTACAAGCTGAACGCGCTGCAGCGGAAGAGCCGCGTGCCACTGCTCGTGGGCGCGGACTACGAGACGGGGGCGGGATTTCGTGTCCGCGGAGGGTATTTCCTGCCTAACGCCATAGACCTGGGCGGTGCGACGGTATTCCCGTCCCAGATGGCGCTCGGCGCGGCGCGCGATACGTCGCTGGCGTACGAGCAGGGTCGCGTCACCGCGGTCGAAGGCCGGGCGCTCGGTGTGCACATGGCATTTGCGCCGGTGCTCGACGTCAACAACAATCCGGCGAATCCTGTCATCGGCGCGCGTTCGTTCGGCGAGGATCCACTCCTCGACGCAGCACTGGGACGTGCATACGTACGCGGCATCGACGAACATGGCATGCTCTCGACGGGGAAACACTTTCCCGGCCACGGCGATACTGATGTCAATTCGCATCTCGCACTCGCCCGTGTGCCCGGCAGTCGCGCGCGCCTCGATTCCGTCGAGCTCGTGCCCTTTCGGGCGGCCGTCAGCGCGGGGATGAAGGCGATCATGACGTGCCATTGCGACGTGCCGGCGCTCGATGCGTCCGGGGTGCCCGCAACACTTTCGTCAAAGGTGATGACCGACCTGCTGCGCCGGGACATGGGGTTCAACGGCTTGTTGATCACTGATGCCATGGACATGCAGGGTGTGCTCGCCAGGATCGGAGCGGCCGAGGTGATGAAGCTGGCGGTGATCGCCGGCAACGACGTGTTGCTCATGCCTGCGGACATTCCCGGTACGATCGACGCGGTGGTCGCAGGCGTGCGCGAAGGCCGGTATCCGGAATCGCGGCTCGATGCGTCGGTGCGCCGGTTGCTGGAATACAAGCAGCGGCTCGGCCTGGACCGTCAGCGGCTGACGGATCTCGAGGCGGTGCACCGTGTTGTTGGGGATAGCGCGCACGTCGCACTCGCGAGGCGGATCGCTGAGCGCGCAATCACGCTGGTGCGAGATTCACTCTCGTTGGTGCCGCTCAATCGTGCGCGGGGCAAGGTACTTTCGATCACGGTGGCCGGCCGCACGGATCTGGGCGCTGGCGTGACATTCAACACGGCGTTGCGCGCAGCGTTCCCGAGTCTTCAGGCCGAACTCGTGAACGACGCGGTCGCCCTCGACATCACGCGCGTCGTCGCCGCGGCGACGGGTGCGGCAGGGAATGTCGCGGGGACATCGCTCGATCGCCTGCTTCGCGCGGCGGACACCGCCGACGCCATCGTGGTTTCGTCGTATCTCAACATCACGAGCGCGACAGCGACCGCGACCGCCCCGCGTGGGCTCGTGGATCTTGTGCAGGCATTGCTGGCGCGAGGCCGTCGGCCGATCGTGGTCGCCTTCGGAAATCCGTACCTGCTGATAGACATCCCCGGGATTCCGGCGTATCTGGTAGCGTGGGGCCCATCGCCCGCGTCGCAGCAAGCGGCGGCGCAGGCGCTTGCCGGCACAATCGGGATCAGCGGCCGGTTGCCGACGAGCATTCCTCCGTACGCGCCCATCGGGGCGGGGCTCACGCGCGCTACTGCAACCATGCCCTGAGCGCCTCGGCTGGCCTCACTGGATTGCAATCACGAGGTGTCGGGAGTGCGGCAGGGCGTGCATTAGTGTCAAGTTGGTCATAATCGCGTGGCGCCAGTCTTGACTTTAGTGTAAAGTTGGTACTAATTCGCGCGTCATGCCCGTTCGGGGTCGGTCCCATCCATTGGGTGCGCGCGGTCGCGCCGCTTTTTCTCTCGACGTAGTCCTGCTGGCCCCATCGGGTGATGAGCTGGCAGTGCTGCTCCGGCGAGGAGGGGAAGGCACGCGCACGCGCTGGACGCTGCCCTACGAAGTCCCGGCGCCAGACGATCCCCTGCGCGGCACCGCTCTCAGGCTCGCGCGCGCTGTGGCGGGCGCGGAACCGGCGTGGTTCGAGCAGGTCGGGGCTTTCGGCGACAGCCGTCGTCACCCATCCGAGTGTCCACTCTCGGTCGTATTCGTCGGCGTGCTTCCCAGCGAGGCCACGGTGCTGGCGGACGCGGACACGGCGAATTGGGTCGTGGCGTCCGACTTACCACCGTTGGCCCCACGACAGAAGGAAATGGCGCGCGAGGGCATGGAGACCGTGCGGGTGCGCCTGGACTACGCGCCGATAGCGTTCCGCCTGCTCCCGCCCGTCTTCACCCTCAGCGATCTGCAGCAGATGTATGAGCTGCTGCTCGGCCGTCGGCTCCACAAGGCGAGTTTTCGCCGCTCGCTGCAGGCGGCGGCGCTCGTGGAACCCATAGATGAATGGAGGAGCGAAGGGCGCGGTCGCCCGGCGCAGTTGTTTCGGTATGCGCCCAGAAAGCGACGGAAAGATCGCCGGGGAGTGCGCTTCGAGCTGCTTGGCGGGTAGGCGGTGAGCGGGGAGACCGGTCAGGCGGGGGGTTCGCGACGCTGCCAGCGCTGGAGGGCTCGGGCAATCGCCACGTTGTCCCGGGCGATGCGAACGAGCCGATCGAGCAATCCTTGCGCGTCAGCCGATGTCGCTTCGACGATGACCGGCGGAGCGTGACTGTCCCTGCGTCGTGGATCCGATCGCCTCTCCACGACGACGCGCGCGCCCGGTTCCGCACCAGTGTCCGCTGTTACTGCCTCCACGCGAACTTCCCCACCACCGGGGAGTTCTCGAGCGAACAGCACTTTGGAGTCTTCGGACACGACGGGTGGATCCTGGACGAGAGTCGGCGAAAAGAGGCCTTTCGGCCTCTCCCTTTCGACGATTCTGCTCCGTCATCGTTTCTCCGGCCGCAGAGAAAGATCGGTGCCCTGAGCCGGCCCCGTCATTACTGCGCAAGCCGGTTACGCCTTGGTGACTTCCGCCGCTTGTGGGCCTTTCTGGCCCTGAACTATCTCGAACATCACTTTGTCGCCCTCAGCCAACGACTTGAAGCCATCGCCCTGGATGGCGCTGAAGTGGACGAAAACGTCGGGTCCCCCTTCACGCGAGAGAAAACCGTACCCTTTCGCGTCGTTGAACCACTTCACCGTGCCCTGAATGCGTTCCATGGAAACACTACTCCTGCCCTGAGAAGGAAGGGCAGATGGGGCAAATCCCGTGCTGTACCGTCCTGTCGGCAGCCGCTTAAGCGGCTCCTGCGATGTAGCGGGCGAATCGGCCGCATTCCTTGCACTTGAGGGTGACGTGCGACCGTGGCGGAGGTGGTGAGGCCAACGGATCGCGCGCGATCGCACCTGAACACGAGGGACAGCTGAGAGCGACGCCGCTGCGATCGCTCGTGATAAGGTGGAGCGCCTGCGCCGGGTTGTACGAATTTGGGCGTGGCTTACGCATTCCTCCTCCATGAGGTCGTCCCACCCGGCGAAAATGACCGCTGGCGGATGGCGCTGAATAGTAACCGTCAATCGGGCCAGGTAGCAGAAGCTAGACACTTATAGGCGCGTATCCGGAGAGGAGGCCGGCGGCGCGCTCGAACGTCTAATTTACCTGGACCAATTCTACAACCATCCTTACGCAAAGTTCCAGCGGTTTGCTGAACCGGGCGCGAGTCAGTTGGAGCCGACGGCCGTGGCGGCAGTGACGCGCGGGGACTGCAGGACTTCCGACGCGGGCAAGTCGCCACGTTCCGAAACCATGGTCAGCTGCAGCTGAGGGGCCGGGACGCGCCGGGCGGCGCTATCGAGGAGAAACGCAAACCGTCGTTTCTGCTCCACGTGGATGGCGAGGGGAATTCTCCAGCTGCCGTATACCCGGCCCGCGGCATCGCGCATCTCAAACGCCGCGCTGCCAAGGAAGGCCGCATTCCCTTCGTGGGCGAGCGCAACGCGTGTCACCAGCGAATCGCCCTTCCGCACAGCCTCGAACGACCGCACCGCGATCCCTGTGGTGACCGTCCCGCGACGAAAGAGTACGGGCAGTACGCTCCGCATCTCGAGCTGGATACCCGCCCGCACGCCAGGATTCGCGCCGGTCACTTCGAGCAGTGTTTGTGGATTCGACCGGATAACGAGGCGGGCCCAGTATTCGCCGTCGGCGAGACCCGCCGGGGGCGAGGCGATGAGCCGTACCGTCTGTCGCGTGCCCGGCGCGAGCGTCACACGGCGCGGGTAGATGTTCACCCACGCCGCTGCGGAGGGATCGGTCGCCGCAACGGAGTCGATGATGCGGTAAACAAGCGCGCCAGTGGAGTCCGCAGCCGGATACCCGTACCGGAGCTCCATAATGAGCTCCTCGGGCGTCTCGCCGCTGTTGAACAACGCGAGCTGCGTCGATCGAGTCCGGTCGCTGAGAAAAATCGCGGTCGGCGAGACGATCACGGCATCAAGCGCGAACGGAATCGCCGTGCCGATCATCGCGACAACCGCGAGAGCGACAAGCGTGCGACGAAATGTGCGAGACGGCAGGAACAGGCCTTTGATGAGATGCATCACGAGAATGACGAGCGCGCACCCTGAAACGATTCGTCCGGGACGCCGGACCAGAAGGTCGCGGCGTCCCGGACGCGAAGACTACCGAGCGAGGCTCAGTAGTTCGCGGTCATCGTCACGGTGCCCGAGTACGTGCCGCCGGCGGCGGCGGCGGGAATCGTCACCCTGGACCCAACGAACACGAACAGGTTGCCGCCACCGCTCAACGTCCCCGTGCCCGTCAGCGTACCGGCTCCCACGAGTGCGGTGTGTACGCCACCAAGCACCTGCGCCCAATGCGCCGAGTTGTTGTCGATGACGGGGTCTGCGGCCACGCACGCGCCCGCAGCGACCTTCAAGCATGAGGGAAAGGTCACGGACATGTTTACGTTCGCGCCGCCTGTCCCGGTGATCTGATAGATACCTGCGTTGGTTTCGTCAGTCGCCGAGATCGTGCGCGTGCCACCCGGCGTCAGCGTACCAAACAACAGCGCCTGCGTGACGCTCACGGAGAGCGCCGTGTTGACTGTCACGCTCACGTTGAGCGGGGTCTGCGCGGCGGCGAGCGCCGGGACGAACATTGCCGTGATCGCAGCCATAGCCAGCGAACGACGCGTGCGGGACGAGACTGACATGCGGACCTGCCTCCATGAAAGATGACCTGCGATTGCGCCGTTGCGACGGGGCGACAATATCTGGAGTGTGGAAAACTCCAGCAATAATCAGATTTGTTACAGCGCGTTCGTTATCCCTGCGAAAACGACATAACGACCGACTCTAGACAAACTGAAATTCGCCTCACGCATGACACAAAAAACGCAGGCGGTAACCCCGGGAGAGCAACCATCACGCCGGGATCCGTTGCTGCGCCATCCTTCGCAACTGCCTCATTTGCAACGTGTTACATACACGTGACCGCAGGCATCTTCAAGCACAGGTGTCGCATTGTTGCATGGCTCCATCAGTTCTCGTGCACGATATCCCGCCGCTCAGGCGATCAGGGATTCCAGTCGGCGATGAATACGTTGGTGTCTCCCGGCTTGTCCGCATGCCGATTGGACGCCCAGATGACGCGGCGGCCATCAGGACTGAACATCGGAAAGCCGTCGAAGACCGCGCTGGTCGTGATCCGCTCGAGCCGCGATCCATCCAGGGCGACGAGATAGAGATCGAAGTTGCCGCTGCGCGGATTGGGATAGTTGGAGGAGAAGATGATCCGGCCATCAGGCGCCCATGACGGACCGAAGTTCGCCCCTCCGAGGCGCGTCACCTGCTGCTGATTCGAGCCGTCCGCGTTCATCACGAAGAGCTCCATGCGGTTTGGACGCACAAGCCGCTGGCCCAGCAGGTCGCGATACGTTGCCAAGTCGGCCGGATTGGCGGGATGGTGTGCGCGGTAGATGATCTTCGTGCCGTCGGGTGACCACCACGGCCCGCCATCGTACCCGGGCGTGGTGGTCAACCGCCGCACGTCGCTGCCATCCACGTTCATCGTATAGATATCGAGATCGCCGTCCTTGAGCGACGTGAACACCATACGCTTCCCATCCGG
>JBKJKH010000222.1:0-4391 GCA_046597595.1 Gemmatimonadaceae bacterium | reverse complement strand
TTTGTAGGCGAGCCCCTTCTGCTCCAGAGACTGGACCAACGCAATCATCTCCGGGATGTGCGTAGTCGCCTTTGGATATTCCTCTGCGTCTTCTATGCGAAGGAATTTTCTGTCGCGATGAAAGATCTCGACTATGGGCTCGGTGACTTCGGGGATCGTCTTGCCCTGTTCTGTAGCGCGCTTGATGATCTTGTCATCGACGTCGGTCAGGTTCATCACCTGGACAACGTTCCAGCCACGCAGGCGAAACGTCCGCCGCATCAGGTCCTCGAAGAGGAAGGTGCGGAAATTCCCGAGATGCGCAGGGTTGTACACGGTGGGGCCGCACGTGTACATGCGAACCGTGATGCCGTCGGCGGGCGCGAAGGGCTCGACGCGGCGGGTGAGCGTGTTGTATAGCCGAAGCTCGTCCATGCGTCGCGGCGGAACGGAATTGTGCGAGAGAGAGGCGCAAGCTAGGCGCGCTCCAGGGGAGAATCAACGGCGCTCCGTGCCGTCGCGCTCGCGAACCAGTGCGATGCGGGAACGAGCGCCATCGTCCCGCTCCTGTCGCCCATCGGGCACCATGAGGCCGTGGCCAGCCGAGCCGGGCGCACGCAGCACGACGACGCGCGTTGCGACGCCCGCAAGAATACCGGCATCGCGGGACGACACGACGACCGCACATCCGCGCGCCGTCACGTGTGCAATGGCAGCACGCACGACTGCCCCATCCGCGCGCGGCAGTCCATCAAGGGTGCCGTCCACGAGCAACAGCCAGGGATCCGAGAGTAGCGCCTGGGCGAACGAGACGCGGCGACGTGTTCCCGCCGGGAGCAGCGAGAGACGGCACTCCGCCACCGCGCCGAGCGCGGTCAGGTCGATCGCACGCGAGATGTGCGCCTCGCGTTCAGCGCTCTCGAGGTCGTGCCTGGTCATGTAGTGGTCGAGCGTCTCGCGCACCGTCAGGAACGCGTAGAGCGATTCGCGGTCATCGGCGAGCGCGATCCCGCGACGGTCCGTCAGTCGCGCGCTGCCGCGCCAGCGAACGACTCCCGCATCGGGACGGACGAGCCCCGCCGCGCACAGCATGAGCGTCGATTTTCCGGAGCCAGGGGACCCGAGCACCCCTACGCATTCGCCGGCACGGACGACGAGGTCTGCTCCATCGAGTGCGAGGACGGACGCGGAGCAGCCGCGCACTCCAGCGCGGAACGACTTGAAGACCCCGCGCATCGCGAGCGCCACGTTCCCGTTCGGCATGCCGACACGATGGGGGTGCGCGCGCCTCGATGCATCATCGAATAAATGCGCCGAGGGAGAGATCGACGCACGGGCATCACCCGCGGCTTACGCGCGTGACGTCACGACCGAGCGACGGGCCGCATGAAACGCGAGCACAGCATCGGCAATTGGAGCCGGGTCGTAGCGCACCGGATCCGACGTCGGGAGGCCGGTTTCGTCGGCAGTCCGGGCAATCGTGTCGCGCGCGTCCGCATCGCTCAGGTCGTACGTATTGAGCGCGATAGCGATGACCGGGGCCGGACGCAGGTGCGCGACAACCTGCTCGTGCAGGCGGATGAGATCGCGCAGGGGCGGGATCGGCACCCACGGATTCTTGTCGACATGCGCGCGCGACGGCTGGTGACAAAACACGAACGCGTGCGGCATCGTCCCGTGAATGAGACCGTAGGTTACGCCGGAATACCCGGGATGAATCAGCGAGCCCTGCCCCTCGACGAGCACGATATCCGCGTTGACCGCTGCCTCCAGCACGAGGCGCTCGGCAGCGCCGCCGATAAAGTCCGCCACTACCGCGTCGACGGCAATTCCCCACCCTTCGATGAGGATGCCGGTCTGCCCAGTGCCCGCGAACGCCACGCGCTCCCCACGGCTGCGCAACGCATCGCGCAGCTGGAGCGAGGCGGTCATCTTGCCGATGTTGCAATCCGAGCCGACCGTCAGCACGACCGTCGCGTCGACCTCGCGCACCACCCGGCCCGATGACACGGGCAGGTCGTGCGGCGATTTCCTCAGGTCGTGAATAGGCGTCGCAAACTTGCGCGACAACTCCGCGAGCTCGGGGTCGTCGCCGAGGAAGGTGTGAAGGCCGTTCCAGATTGGCAGCGTGTTCTCGAGCCCTTGCCTGATCCACTCGCGCCAGTGCGGCGGCAGCTGTCCGCCCGTCGGCGCAATGCCGATGAGGAGCGCATTCGGTTTGCACGCGAGTCCTTCCTCGAACGTGCCGACGACGGGAATGTCTCCGCCAAAGCCGAGCACCTGTTCAGCGGTGCGTCCCGCCTGCGTGGTATCCAGGACGGCGACCACCTGCTCCGGCGTGTAGCGAATGCACCCGTTGGCAGTTTTCGACGACATCGGGCCGAACTTCTCGTCGGCGAGGACGAGGAACCGAAGCTGGGTCATTGCGAAACTGGAGAGTTCAGGCGGCGGCGGGCGCCACCACGCGGCGTTCAAGAACCGCGAGGACATCCACGAGGACATCGGGAACGATCACGCCGCCGTCGGGCACCGGGACGCGCAGGACAAGCTGCCGGTCGCGCGTGCTCCGGCGGAAGCCCTGCCCTTCGTAGATGCGATGGATGAGGATGCGACGGACAACCACCATGATCACCGCCAGCAGCGGAACCGCGACGAGGAGCCCGACGGGACCAAGCAGCTTGCCCACGACGAGCACGGACATGATGGTGAGCACGGGCGGCAGCTCGACGCGCTTGGACATCAGCAGCGGCGCGACGATGTTGCCCTCGATCAGGTGGATGACCACGCCGAGGACAATGACGAGGAAGGCGTGAAATCCACTGCCGTCACCGCCGAGCACGAAGAGCGCCGGCAAGACAGTGGACACGAGCGTGCCGAAAAATGGCACGATTGCCGCCACGCCGGTGAAGACACCGAACGCCAGCCAATACGGCACGTCGAGCGCGTAGAGACCGATCGCGGTCAACACGGCAAGAATCGCCATCGCCGTGAGCTGTGCGATGATGAAGCTGCGCAGCGTCTGTCCCAGGTCGCTGGCAACGTCACGCACCAGATCGCGATGCACGGGTGGGAAGAGTGCGATGAGCCACTCCCGGTACACGCCTGGCGTCAGCGCGAGGTACAGGCCCATCACGCCAACCGAGAACACGTTGATGGCGACGTGCACCAGCGAGAACACGCGTGGGACAATTCCCTGGAAAGTGCCAGAGAGCTGCTCGTAGACGGCCTTGAGGAGATTGTCCTGCCCGGGCTTCCAGAACTCCTGCAGCGCCGGGATGCGCGATACGATCTTCGCGATCTTCAGCTCCCACGTGTCAATGAACGCGGGCAGGACAGTCACGAGTTGCTGCGTTTGTGCGATGACGGGCGGAACGAGCAACCATACGAGTCCTGCCAATGCGACCAGCGAAATCGCCACAGCTATCCCGATTCCGGCACGGCGGGAAAGCTTCGTCCGGCTGTCGATCACGTCGGCGATCGATCCCAGAAACTGCGAGACCAGGATGCCCAGAAACAGCAGCAGAAATACATCCGCGGCCGATCCCAGCAACCTGAGGAGCAGGTAGACGAGAACGACCGCAGTCAGGACTGGCGCGATTCGCAGCTTTGGCGCAGTGGGAGTTGCGGTCGCTGCTGCCGTCGCTGCTGCGATCGCGGCGGCGGGTGCCGCGCTGGAGGAGCGGCTCAAGCTACTTCGTCTCGTCCACGTCTTCGATCTCGGCGTGTACGGCTTCTTCCTCGCCTCGCTTCAGTCGCTGCCCGCCCGCACCCAGTTGCTTGCTCGTGCCGGCGGCTCCGCTGGGGAGGATGCCCATCTTCGCCTTGAGCTCGAGCAGGCGCGCATCGGCGCTGACCGTGCCCGCCACCTTCTCGAGGCGCTTGAAGTCGCTGGCGAGCTTGTCGCCGGTAAACTCCTCGTCGATCTCCACGGACGCCTTGATCATGCGCTCGTTCTGCTCGATGCGCTCCTCCATCCGGGCGAAGGCATCGAACGCGCTCTTCTCGGAGAGCGACGACATCGTCTCCTGGATGCGCTGCTGTGCCTGGGCGCGACGTTGGCGTGCGAGCAGCAGGTTCTTCTTGCGCTTGGCCTCTTCGATCTTGTCGTTGAGGTCGCGCAGCGAGTTCTTGAGTCGTTCGGTCTCGGCCTGATGCGCCTGCCAGGTGGTTTCCAGCTGCTGCGCGTGCTGCATGTGCTCGGTCTGCCGGACGAGCGCCTGCTTCGCGAGATCGTCGCGCCCTTCCTGGATCGCGAGCATCGCGCGCTTTTCCCAGTCTTCGGACTGCCTGAACTCGGTATCGGCCTGGTCGCGCAAGCGTTTCTCGTCGGCAATGGCGCTCGCCACCTCCTGCTTCGCCTTGGCGACCTGCGTGCGCATGTCGACAATGATCTGGTTCAGCATCTTCTCGGG
>JBKJKH010000141.1:0-11987 GCA_046597595.1 Gemmatimonadaceae bacterium | reverse complement strand
GGGAATACCGGCAACGAAAGCACCTCGCGGGCCGCGCGCTCCGACTCGACGCAACTGCCCTCCTTGTATCCGAGGTACGCAAAGCACGGCTGCAGGTGCAGCGGAAGCGGATAGTAGACCGCGCACCCGATGCCGAGCGCTTTCAGATGCGCCTGCAATGCATCGCGGCGCGGGGTGCGAATCGTGTACTGGTTGTAGATCGACTCGTTGAGCGGATCGACCACCGGGGTGATGATCTCGGGCACGTCAGCGAACGCTTCGTCATAGGCGGCGGCATTCTTGCGACGCGCCGCGCTCCACGCGTCGAGGTGCGGCAACTTGGCGTGGAGCACTGCTGCCTGCAGCGTGTCGAGGCGACTGTTGAAGCCGACTTCCTCGTGGAAGTACATCTTCGATCCTCCGTGCACGCGCAGCTTGCGCAGCCGGGCCGCGAGGGTGTCGTCCTGCGTGACGATCATGCCGCCGTCGCCGTAGCCACCCAGATTCTTCGAGGGGAAGAAGCTGAACGTGCCCAGCGTCGGGGTCTCTCCAGCGCGCGTCCAGCGCCCGCCGACCCTGCGACGGGCACCGATGCTCTGCGCCGCGTCTTCAATGACCGGCAGTCCCTTCGCGACCGCGGTCACCTGGTCCACGGGTGCCATCTGGCCGAACAGGTCCACCGGAATGACGGCCTTCGTGCGAGGCGTGATCGCCGCAGCGATGGCTGCCGGGCTGATGTTGAACGTCCCGGGCTCGATATCGACGAACACCGGCGTCGCGCCGACATTGTGGATCGTTCCTGCGGTTGCGAAGAAGGTGAAGGGCGACGTGATGACTTCATCGCCGCGGCCGATGTCCAGGGCACGCATGGCGAGCAGAAGCGCGTCGGTCCCATTCGCGACACCGATGGCGTGCCTGGTATTGGAATACGCGGCGACGGCATGCTCGAACGCCTCAACCGGGGCACCAAGAATGAAAGTCTGGTCATCGACAACCTTGAGCATCGCCGCGACCACTTCCTCGCGGATGGTCGCGTGCTGGGCACGAAGGTCGAGGAGGGGGACAGACGACACGGCAACGCTGGTCATGGACTGGCCTGGCGATGGACAAAAAGGGTTGCGGGACAGTCATTTAAGATGCTGTCCTGTGACGACTTAGTCAACAAATTGGAGCTAGAAAGCGCCGCGCAGCGGCAAGGGAATCTCGCGTCCCGTCTTGGCTGACTCGTAGATCCCCAAAATCAGCTCCAGCGACTTCCGGCCGGCCCTTCCGTCGGTGTCCGCGGTGGCCTCGCCTCGGAGGACCGCGACAACATTCCGGTAGTACGTCTCGTGCCCAAACCCGTAAACACTTGGCGGATTCGTGCTCGCCTGCTCGATGAGCTTGTCATCGTCGTCGTAGTCCGCGAAGAGCCACGTCTCGACCTTGTTGACTGCCGTGCCGCCGATCTTCACGGAGCCCTTCTCACCAAGGATGGTGATCGAGCCTTCGAGATTGCGTGGGTACGCGAGCATCGTGACCTCGATGGTGCCGAGTGCGCCCGACCGGAACTTGAGTGCGGCCACCCCCGAATCTTCGGCCTCGATGCGGCGAGCCAGCGTGGACGTCTTGGCAATCACGCTCTCCACGGGACCCATCAACCACTGGATCAGGTCCACGTAGTGTGAGGCCTGGTTCATGAATGCCCCGCCGTCGAACTCCCACGTCCCGCGCCACGGCGCGGAGTCGTAGTACTCCTGCGGACGCGCCCAGCGCACCGTGCAATTGGCCATGTACAGACGGCCGAACCGCCCGCGATCGACCGCACGCTTCAGCAGCTGGATGCCGGGATTGAGGCGATTCTGCTTCACGACGAACAGCTGCACGCCCGCCTGGTCGCACGCCGCCACGAGTTCGTCCGCCGCTTTCAGCGAGATCGCCATCGGCTTCTCGGTGATGACGTGCTTCCCCGCGCGCGCGGCGACGACGCCCTGCTCCGGATGCATCCCGGATGGCGTGCAGATGGCCACTGCGTCGCACACCGTCTTCGCGAGCATCTCCTCCAGGGACCGGAAAAACGGCACGCTGTAGCGCTCCCCAGCCTCTCGTGCCCGCTCGATCACGGAGTCACACACCGCCGCCAGCTCGAGGCCGTCTACGCGCTCAATGGTCTCGAAGTGGTTCTTCGCGATGCGCCCACATCCGACAAGCGCGATGCGGATAGGTGGGCGGTCGCTGACCGTGACGACGGGCATCGGCGCAGACGGGTCATCGACGCGACTCATCGGCCGGCCCGAACCGCTGTCGCCGGGACAATGCCCTCGCCGGCAGCCTCATAGGACGCGCCGCACACGCCGCAACTGAGGGACGCGGACAGCTTCTCGCCGCACTGGCACATCCACCCAATGCGGCGGGCCGGCACACCCGCCATCAGCGCATACGGCCGGACATCGCGCGTGATCACCGCACCCGCGCCGATGAATGAATACTCCCCCAGCGTCGCGCCGCACACGATCGTGACGTTCGCACCGATCGAGGCGCCGCGCTTCACGAGCGTCTGGCGATATTCGTTCTTCCGGGAGACATGGCTGCGCGGATTGATGACGTTCGTGAAAACCATCGACGGACCGCAGAACACGTCGTCCTCGAGATGGACGCCTTCGTACACCGAGACGTTGTTCTGGATCTTCACGTTGTTCCCGATGGACGCGCCGTTCATGACGACGACGTTCTGTCCGAGGGAGCAACGCTCCCCGATCACGGCACCCGGTAACACGTGGCAGAAGTGCCAGACCTTGGTCCCTGCGCCAATCTGCGCGCCCTCGTCCACGTACGCGGACTCGTGCACGAAAACATCATCGATCATTATGCGACTCAAGGAGTGAGAAACGCTGCGGCAGGCCGCACAATTTAGCGAACGGCACGCATGCTACACAACGGGCGTCGACTCTGCGTGAAGGCTCGCATGCCACTCCTGCAGCGACCGCACCGATGGCCGGCGAGAACGGAGTGACAGGATTGCATCGCACGCGGCACTCGCCGCCGAGAGCGTAGTGGTGTACGGTACGCGCTGCGCGATGGCCGCCTGCCGCATCGTATAGTCGTCGCGCTGCGCGGCCTTGCCGAGCGGGGTGTTGATGAGCATCTGCACCTCGCCGTTGACCAGCATGTCGATGCCATGCGGCCGTCCCTCGTGGACCTTGAAGACGGCCGTCGCCGGCACACCACGCGCGCGAAGATAGCGCGCCGTTCCCGCCGTGGCGAAGATGCGGAACCCCATCTCGTGAAACCGCCGCGCGATCGGCGTGACCGTCGGCTTGTCCGCGTCGTTCACCGTGATGAGCAGGTTGCCCTCGAGGGGCAATGCGTTGCCCGCGGCCAGTTGCGCCTTGGCAAAGGCACTGCCGAACGAATCGCTGATCCCCATGACTTCGCCAGTGGAGCGCATCTCCGGACCGAGGATCGGGTCGAACTCGCGAAACTTCGTGAAGGGAAACACCGCTTCCTTCACCGCCACATACGGTGCCGAGATCTCGTCGGTCAGGCCGATATCCACGAGTTTCTCGCCGAGCATCACCCGTGCGGCAATCGACGCCAGGGGCACGCCGACGGTCTTCGAGACGAACGGGATTGTGCGACTCGCGCGCGGATTCACCTCGAGCACGTACACCACGCCATCCTTCACGGCATACTGCACGTTGATCAGCCCGACCACACCAAGCGCGCGCGCAAACTCCGCGGTGTGTGACCGCATGGTCGCGACGTCACGGTCGTTGATGAGATACGGCGGAAGCACGCACGCCGAGTCACCGGAATGCACACCGGCATCCTCAATGTGCTGCATGACGCCACCAATCACGACCTGGTCGCCGTCGCAGATGGCATCGACATCCGCCTCGAACGCATCCTCGAGAAAGCGGTCGATCAGCACCGGCCGCTCTTCGCTCACGCGCACGGCGCGCGCGAAGTACTCATCAAGCTGCGACGGGTCATAGACGATCTCCATCGCGCGCCCGCCGAGCACGTACGAGGGACGCACAAGCACGGGATACCCCACACGGGCGGCGATCACCTGCGCTTCCGCGGCGCTCGTGGCGGTGCCGTTCGGGGGCTGATGAATGCCAAGGCCGCGCGCGATCTCCTCGAATCGTCGGCGGTCTTCCGCCGCATCGATCGCGTCGGGAGAAGTACCGAGAATGCGCACGCCGGCGGCCTCGAGACCGCGCGTCAATTTCAGCGGCGTCTGGCCGCCGAGCTGGACGATGACTCCAACGGGCTGCTCCCGATCAACGATCTCCAGTACGTCTTCGAGCGTGAGTGGCTCGAAGTACAGCTTGTCCGACGTGTCGAAATCGGTGGACACGGTCTCCGGGTTCGAGTTGATCATGATCGTCTCGTACCCCCGCTCCCGCAGCGCCAGCGCCGCGCGCACACAACAGTAGTCGAACTCCACGCCCTGACCGATGCGATTGGGCCCGCTGCCGAGAATGACCACTGACTCGCGGCCACTCCGCGGCGCTTCGCTCTCTTCGTCGTACGAACCGTACAGGTAGGGTGTCGACGACGGAAATTCGCCCGCGCAGGTGTCTACCATCTTGTACGCGGGCCGGACACCAAGCGCCCAGCGGCGGTCACGGATCGTCTGCTCGGTCTCCCCCGCCCCGCGCAACGCAGCGAGCTGGCGGTCCGAGAAGCCGAGGCGCTTCATCGTGCGCAGTTCGGCCGCCTCCACTGCCGCAAGACCGGCGAACCAGCGTTCGGCATCAAGCAACTCGACGAGCTGCGACAGGAACCACGGATCGACCGCGCTCGCCTCGTACACTTCCTCCACCGACATGCCCGCCTGCAGCGCGCGCTTGAGCTGGAACACGCGCTCCGGCGTCGGCTGCCGCAACGCGCCGCGGAGCGTATCCTCGCTCTCGTCCGGCAGCCGGTCATCAATGAGGCGCTCACCAATCGTCCAGCCGGGGCGCCCGATCTCGAGCGCGCGCAATGCCTTCTGGAACGCTTCCTTGAACGTGCGGCCGATCGCCATCGATTCACCCACCGACTTCATCTGCGTGGTGAGCAGCGGATTCGCCGACGCAAACTTCTCGAACGCAAACCGCGGGACTTTGACGACCACATAGTCGAGCACGGGCTCAAATGACGCGGGCGTCGTGCGCGTGATGTCGTTCGGAATTTCGTCGAGGCGGTACCCGACGGCCAGCTTCGTCCCGATGCGCGCGATGGGGAACCCGGTGGCCTTCGACGCCAGCGCCGATGACCGCGACACCCGCGGGTTCATCTCGATGACGATCATCTCGCCATCGCGCGGGTTCACGGCGAACTGGATGTTACAGCCGCCCGCAGCCACGCCGACTTCGCGAATCACCGCCACCGCGGCATCGCGCATCACCTGGTATTCGCGGTCCGTGAGCGTCATCGCGGGCGCGACAGTGATCGAGTCGCCCGTGTGGACGCCCATCGCGTCGAAATTCTCGATCGAGCAGACGATGACGACGTTGTCCTCGCAGTCGCGCATCACTTCGAGCTCGTACTCTTTCCAGCCGAGCAGGCTTTGCTCGATGAGGATCTGCGAGATGGGCGACTCGCTCAGCCCGTGACGGCAGATCGCCTCGAACTCCGCGCGATTGTATGCGACGCCGCCACCCGTCCCGCCCAGGGTAAAGGCGGGGCGGATGATCGCGGGGAATCCGGAGAACTCACCGCCCTCCCACGCCTCGTCCATCGTGGTCGCAATGCGACCTGCGGCGACCTTGAGTCCGATGCGCTCCATCGCTTCCGCGAACAACTTGCGGTCCTCCGCGATCGCGATCGCACGGGCGCTCGCACCAATCAGCTCCACGCCATACTTCTCGAGCACGCCGTTCGCGTGCAGCGCCATCGCGACGTTCAGCGCGGTCTGCCCGCCGAGCGTGGGGAGCAAGGCGTCGGGCCGTTCCTTTTCGATCACCAGCTCGACGAACTCCGGCGTCACCGGCTCGATGTAGGTCGCATCAGCGAACTCGGGATCCGTCATGATCGTCGCCGGATTCGAGTTCACGAGAATGACCTCGAACCCGTCTTCCCGCAGCGCCTTGAGCGCCTGCGTCCCGGAGTAGTCGAACTCGGCGCCCTGGCCGATGACGATCGGTCCGGAGCCCACGACGAGGATGCGATGCAGGTCAGTTCGTCGCGGCATGCAGCAGGTCGTCAAGGATGTCGGGAAGCGCGCGGCGGGGCACCCACCCCGTCGCGGTGCGAATTTTTTCGGGATCACCCACGAGTGCCGGGATGTCCACCGGACGCAGGAGCGACGTATCGGTGACCAGGCGCGCATCGACGCGCGCGCGTTCAAGCGTTAGCCTGGTCACGTCAGCCACGCTCCAGCCGTGGCCCGAGCACACGTTGTAAACTTCGCCAGCCAGCCCATGTTCGGCCAGCAGGCGATACGCGGTCATCGCGTCCGCAACGTGGAGAAAGTCGCGGATGGCGGTGAGATTGCCGACGCGCAGCTCTTCCCCTGCGGACTGCTTGAGCGCGAGCACCCGCCGCACCGTCGCGGGCAGCAGAAATTCGCCTACCTGACCCGGACCACTATGGTTGAAGCTGCGGGTCATCACGACCCGAAGCCCGGTGGCGCGATGCGCCTGTGCCCCGACAATCTCCTGCGCCAGTTTCGTGGCGGCGTAGACCGTGGCCGGGAACTGTGCGTCGGTTTCCTTGAGGGGCATGGCTGAGAGCTCATGCCTTCCGTACTGTTCGGCGCTCCCAATCAGCAGGAGCGTGGGGTCGAGCGTACCCGCCGTGCGGCGCTGCTGGCACTCATGCACGAGACGTACGGCAACGCCGACATTGATGTCGTGCGCGCTCCCCGGATCGGCAGCGGCAGCGGGCACGAAACTGATGCCCGCGAGGTGAAAGATCGCGTCGGGCTGTGCCTGGTCGAGACTCTGCGGGAGGCTGCCCGGATCGCGCAGGTCACGAACACTCCAGTGTACCGCGCGGGTCTCCTCCCCGGTCAGAATGGGGTTTGCCACGCCGTGCGCGGAGACGCCCCAGACGTCCCACTGTTCGGCAAGCAGTTCGCGGGATAGCCACTGTCCCGCGAAGCCGGATGCGCCCGTGATGAGGGCTCGCATCTAGGAGATGCGTGCGCGTCCGCGGGAGCAACGAAAAAGGGAGCCCGAAAGCTCCCTTCCCGCCCTTCCGAAATGATCCAGCGAGGGCCTCACGCGACGCGTGACGCGCGCGGGGCGCGCTGCACCTTTCCTGCCGAGAGGCAGCGGGTGCAGACCTTGACCTTCTGGATCTTGCCGTCGATCACGATCCGCGCGACCTGAAGGTTGGGTCTCCAGACGCGGCGCGTGCGGTTGTTGGCGTGCGAAACATTGTTGCCGTAGACGACACCCTTGTTGCAGGTGTAGCAGCGGCTGCGATTGATGGCCATCGTGCGTTCCTCAGCTCTCGACGAGCTCGATGCGCGCCATCTCGGCTCCGTCACCCGTGCGGTGGCCGGTCTTGAGGATGCGCGTGTATCCACCCGGGCGCGATGCGAACTTCGGCCCGATTTCCTGGAAAAGCTTGTCCGCCGTCTCACGCTTCTGGATGTGACGGCCGAGGAGGCGCCGCCCCTGGAGCGTTCCCGTGCGCGCCTTGGTGATCAACTTCTCGATGAACGGCCGCAGCTCCTTGGCCTTCGCCTCGGTCGTCTCGATCGAGCCACGCTCGATGAGCGCGTTCGCGAGACTGCGCATCAGCGCGATCTTCTGCTCGGTGGTGCGACGGAGCTGCCGGCCCGCCTTGCGGTGACGCATGGTGTCTACTCCTCTTCGTCGTCGGGCGCGATGGCGGCGGCGCGGCTCGGTGCCGTGCCCCAGTCGATGATCCGGACGCCATCCACATTCTCTTCGTAGCGCATCCCGAAGTTCAGTCCTTCCCGCTCGAGCAGGTCAGCGATCTCCTGGAGCGACTTCTTGCCGAAATTCTTGACCTGGAGAATCTGGCTCTCGGTCTGGCGGACCAGGTCACCGAGGGACCGGATGCTGGAGTTCTTGAGCGAGTTCACGGAGCGGACGCTGAGTTCCATGTCGTCGATCGGCGTCTTCAGCTTGTCGCGGAGGCGCTCCCCGTCGACACCGGCCAGGTCGCCACCAGCGGTCGCCTGCGCTGCGGCACTCGAGCCGAAGCCGGCGAAGTACTGGAAGTGCGTCTGGGCCAGCGCCGCGGCGTAGCTTACCGCTTCTTCCGGAGACACGGTGCCGTTCGTCTCGACCGTCAGCGTCAGGCGATCGTAGTCGGTGCGCTGGCCAACGCGGGTCTCGGAGACCGAGAAGTTCGCGCGGCGTACCGGGTTGTAGATCGCATCGATGCGGACGAGGTCGACGGGCAGACCGCGATCCAGGGGATGCTGGTCGGCCTCGATGTAGCCTCGGCCCTTGTTCACGTACAGCTCGACGTTGATGTCACGGTCGTCCTGCAGCGTGAAGAGGTGGTGGCGCGGCTCCACGATGCGCACACCCGACGCCTCGGTGATATCGGCCGCGGTCACGGGACCCGCTTCACTCTTGCTGATGCGCAGGACCGACTCCTCGACGTCGTCGGCCAGTGTCATCACGAGCGTCTTGAGGTTGCCGATGATCTGGTGCACGTCCTCGACGACCCCCACGATGGTCTGGTGCTCGTGCAGAACGCCGTCGATGCGAAAGCCCCATACTGCCGAGCCGCGGAGCGACGAGAGCAGCATGCGGCGCATCGAGTTTCCGAGCGTGTGTCCGTACCCGCGCTCCAGCGGCTGGAGGCGGAATTCTGCGGCGAACTGGCTGTCATCGCGCTTCGTCATTTCGACGAGCTGCGGACGGACCAGACCGCGCAGATCGATAGCGTTTGGCATGTGTTGGTTATTTCCCGGTGAATGCACGCCCTGGCTCGCCCCCGATGCGCGCCAGGCTCGTTACGGAAATCAGGGTTCCGTTGTTCGTCCCTACTTCGAGTACAACTCGACGACCAGCTGCTCCTGTGCAGCGATCGGGATCGAGCCGCGCTGCGGCTTTTCGAGCATGCGGCCCGTGAAGCTGTCCTTGTCGACGGCCAGCCACGACAGCGGCGCACCGCGCGAGGACTGGTCCATGGCCGCCTGCACCGCGAGCAGTTCACGTGACGCCTGGCGCACCTTCACCGCCTCACCCGGCTTCACATTGAAGCTGGGCACGTCCACGAGCTGTTCGTCCACCTGCACGTGACGGTGGCGGATGAGCTGGCGCGCGGCCTTGCGGCTCGCCGCGAACCCCATGCGGTACACGATGTTGTCGAGACGGCTTTCGAGTGACGCGAGCAGGTTGTGCCCCGTGATGCCCGGGAGCTTCGCGACTTTCTCGAAGGTATTCCGGAACTGCTGCTCGCTCAGCCCGTAGATGCGCTTGATCTTCTGCTTCTCACGGAGCTGCTTGGAGTACTCGGAGCTCTTGCGGCGACGCGCGCCCGACTGGCCGTGCTGGCCCGGCGGATACGGCCGACGCTCGACCGGGCACTTCTCGGTGAAGCACTTGGTGCCCTTCAAAAAGAGCTTGGTCCCTTCGCGCCGGCACTGGCGGCAGCTCGGGCCTGTATAGCGAGACATTCCTTAAACCCTCCGGCGCTTCGGCGGACGGCAGCCGTTATGCGGAATCGGCGTGACGTCCTTGATCGACTTCACTTGCAGACCGGCGGCGGCGAGGGCCTGAATGGCGCTCTCACGTCCGCTGCCAGGGCCCTGCACGCGCACATGCACGCGCTTGACACCGAGCGTCAGCGCTTCGCGTGCGGCCTGTTCTGCGGCGACGGTGGCGGCGAACGGCGTGCTCTTCTTGGAGCCCTTGAAACCAGCCTTCCCCGAGGAGCCCCAGGAAATCGCGTTTCCATGGGCGTCGGTGATGGTGATGACGGTGTTGTTGAAGGTCGCGTTGACGTGGGCCACGCCCTCGGCGTCGACGATCTTCTTGGCCTTCTTGCCTGTCGCCATTACTTGGTCACCTTCTTCTTGCCGGCGATCGCGCGGCGCGGCCCCTTCTTGGTGCGGGCGTTGGTGTGCGTCCGCTGGCCACGCACGGGCAAGCCACGACGGTGGCGGATGCCGCGGTAGGAACCGATGTCCATGAGGCGCTTGATGTTCATCGCGATCTCGGTGCGGAGCGCACCTTCGACGCGCAAATCACGCTCGATGATCTGCCGCAGCTTGTTGACGTCACCATCGTTGAGGTCGCGGATGCGCAGCGCGGCATCGACGCCCGTCTGGGCGATGATGCGGCGCGCGACGGCGCGACCGATCCCGTAGATGTACGTCAACCCGATCTCGACCTTCTTGTCACGTGGAAGATCCACGCCAGCAATACGTGCCATGTGTATCAGCCCTGACGCTGCTTATGCTTGGGATTGCGCTTGCAGATGATGCGAGTCACGCCGTTGCGCTTGACAACCTTGCAATGCTCACAAATCGGCTTCACGCTGCTGCGAACCTTCACAGTGCGCTCCAATTCGAACGTGGTATTTTTCCGGCCAAGACTTGGAGGATAGCGGACTTATGGGCGGTAAGCAAGGGGACCCATTGACTTTTCCGGAGAGCAGACGTGTACACATTCGCGCTCACTTCGCCACGCGCGCGTGAGTCTCGTCGTGGCGGACTCGCAGCACCCTCATTCGCAGCCTCCTGCCCTGCCCCCCGCGCCCGCTGACCCCGCGCGCGCCGCCTTCAGCGCCGCGCGCTGCACGCATTGGGACCAGCTCGCCAGCAACAGCCAGGCGGGATCGGTGTTTTCCCGAGCCTATCACGCCCGGCTGGCGGAGGTCTACCGCTTCCTCGTTCCGCCGGGCGCCCGCATCCTCGAAATCGGCTGCGGCAGCGGCGACCTCCTTGCCGCCCTCCAGCCGTCCGAGGGCGTGGGGATCGATTTTTCGCCGGCAATGGTCGACACGGCGCGCCAGCGACACCCGCACCTGCGCGTCGAGCCTGGAGACGCGCAGGAGCTCGACCTGCGCGGCACCTTCGACATCATCATCCTGTCCGACCTCATCGTTGATCTCTGGGATGTGCAAGGCGTGCTCGAGCGCGTGCGCGCCCACGCGACGCCGCGCACGCGCATCATCATCAACAGCTACAGCCGCCTCTGGGAAGCGCCGCTAGGCATCGCCGCACGACTGGGCCTGGCGCGTCCGTCACTCCAGCGAAACTGGCTCACGCGGGACGACCTCGTGAACCTCCTGCGGCTGGCAGGTTTCGAGGTCGTGCGCGCATGGGAAGAGGTGCTGCTGCCGGTGCCCGTTCCGGTGTTGCGCGACCTGTGCAACCGGGTGCTGGTCAAGCTCTGGCCATTCCGGCATCTCGCCCTGACGCACTTTCTCGTCGCGCGCGTGCCGCGTGCATCCACGGGCGACAGCACCGTCTCCGTCATCATCGCGGCCCGGAACGAGGCGGGCAACGTCCGCGACATCTTCGATCGCACGCCCCAGATGGGCGCGCGCACGGAGCTCATCTTCGTGGAGGGGGGCTCGAACGACGCCACGTACGAGGAGATTGCGCGTCAGATCGCGGACCACCCGGAGCGAGGCGCACGACTCTTCAAGCAAACGGGGCGCGGCAAGGGCGATGCCGTCCGACTCGGGTTCGCGCAGGCGACTGGTGACATCCTGATGATCCTCGATGCGGATCTTACCATGCCACCGGAACAGCTCCCGCGATACTACGACGCACTGACGTCCGGCACGGGAGAGCTCATCAACGGCGTGCGGCTCGTGTATCCGATGGAACAGCAGGCGATGCGCTTCGCGAATCTCATCGGCAACAAGTTTTTCAGCCTCGCCTTCTCCTGGCTGCTCGGACAATCCATCAAGGACACCCTTTGCGGAACGAAGGTGCTCTGGCGTGCCGACTACGAGCGTATCGCCGCACACCGCGCCTACTTCGGAGACTTCGATCCCTTCGGCGACTTCGACCTGATCTTCGGAGCGGCGAAGCAAGGGCTGCGCATTGTCGACCTCCCCATCCGGTACCGCGAGCGGACGTACGGGGAAAC